>JAOUNK010000005.1 GCA_029881015.1 Gammaproteobacteria bacterium
GGCGGTTGTTGCCGCATGGGGCCCGCTCACATACGGGCGATGCGCGAGGCGATCAGGTAAGAATGCGGGGCAGCTCGGCTGGTGTAGCAGCGATCGCGGTCGCGCCGGCGTTGGTCAGTTCCTCAATCGAGCCGTAGCCGTAAGCCACGCCGACCGGCGTCATGTCGTTCGCGACGGCGCCGATCAAATCGTGTTTGCGGTCGCCCACCATGATGTGGCGGTCGGCCCCGGGATTGCGCGCGATCGCGAAGTCGAGCAGCTCGGTCTTGGTGCCGCGCGTGCCGTCGAGTTCGCTGCCGTACACGGTCGCGAAGAACTCGCCCATGCCAAAATGCTCGACGATGCGTGCGGCATGCATGTGCGGCTTGGCGGTGGCGACGAAGAGCAGGTGGCCCGCGTCGGCGATAGCCGCAAGGGCATCCACGATACCGTCATAGGGCTTGTTCTCTTGCCAGCCGATGTCGACGAAACGTTCGCGATACAGGTCGACCGCTCTGCGGGTCAGTTCCTGGCCAACAAGCTCCGGAAAGGTATCCCACAGCGGCGGCCCGATGCAGGAGTAGAGGTAGTCGTCATCCGGGCGCGGAAAACCCAGCTTGTCGAGCGCATACAGGATGCAGTTGGTGATGCCTTCGTACGGGTCCGTCAGCGTGCCGTCGAGGTCAAAATAAACATGCGTAGCCATCGGCGTAGCATAAGCGAACCTGGAACGAAAAGCGCAGCGCGAGCATCGTGAGCAACAATGCAATCCCTGCAAGGCGTTTGAATATAATTCGTCCTGGAACTGTCGTTGACAGAATGACAGCTGTTGAAAAGCCCGGGGTGCGCGCGTACGTTCGTCACAATTCCCGCAGGATCGCGTGGGCGGCGTTATAACCCGGCGCGCCGGTGACACCGCCGCCCGGGTGCGTACCGGCGCCGCACAACCACAGGTTTGCGACGGGAGTCCTGTAGTGCGCCCAGCGTGGCAACGGCCGCATGAAGAACATCTGTTCGAGCGAGATGTCGCCATGGAAGATGTTGCCTTCGGTAATCCCGAAGGTAGCCTCGAGGTCGACGGGTGTGTAGACGCGCCGCGCAATCACCGCGCCGGGCACGTTCGGGGCGAACTGGCCGATCAGCGCCATGACGCGGTCGCCCAGCGCCTCGCGATGCTCGTCCCAGCTACCGTGCCGCGGCCGGTAGGGCAGGTACTGCACGAAACAGGTGAGCATGTGCCGGCCGGGCGGCGCCAGGGTATCGTCCACGTTCGACGCCAGTACGCAGTCGACCCACAGGCGCTCGGGCAACTCGCCGCGTTGCGACGCATTGTAATTGTCCTCGGCCTCCTGCAGCGTCGGGATCAGCGTGAACAGGGAACGCTGCGATCGTGAGCGGTCGGCGGGCATGCCGTTGACCCGCGGCTCCTCGGACAGGACGAAGTTCACCTTGCCCGCGGGGCCGTCCATGCGCAGGTTTTCGATATCGCGGCGGAACTCGGCGTCCACTGCCTCGCGGTCGACGAGGCCGAGAAAGGTCCGCTTCGGGTCCGCATTGGATACGACAAGCCGCGCCTCGCAGACGTCGCCGGTCTCCAGTGTCACGCCGGTTGCCGCGCCGTTCGCGATGTTCACCTGCTGCACGGCCGCGCGCGTACGAACCTCCACACCGAGGTCCTCGCACGCGCCACGCAATGCCTGCGTGATGGCGCCCATGCCGCCGATGACGTGGCCCTGCCAGGCCTGCTGGCCGGCATCGCCGCCGCTGAGCAGGTGAAACAAGAGGCCCATCGCGGTGCCGGGCTGGTAGGGCCCCCCGTGCTTCCCGTAGAGACTGTTGGACAGGACAAGTCGTTTCAGCTTGTCCGATTCGAAACGACGGTCCAGGAACTCGCCCAGGGAGCCGGTCAGGAAACGCACGAGGCCGCTGATGTCGTCGCCGGATATACCCCGAAACCGTCGCCACGTATGCCACAACACGGGCAGCTTGCGCAGCCCTTTCGCATGCAGGTCCGGTGGCGACTCGAGAAAGTAGGGCTGCAGCCAGGCGGCGAGGCGCTTGAGCTCCGCCTCTGTCGCAATGAAGCGCTCTGCATCGTTGGGCGCAATACGTTCCAGCTCGGCCCGCATCTTCTTCTCGTCGCTCCACCAGGCGACGACGTCGCCGTCAGCGAAGGCCGCCTGGACGCCCGGGTCGCAGGCAACCATGCGCAGCCCGTACGAGTCCAGCCTCAGGTCCCGGATGATGGTCGGCCGCAACATGCTGGCGATGTACGAGGCTGTCGACACGCGGCAGCCGGGCGCGAGCTCGGGGTCCACTTCTTCCGTGACGGCGCAGCCGCCGACGATCCCGCGACGCTCGAGCACCAGTACCTTCTTGCCGGCCCTGGCGAGATACGCTGCCGCTGTCAGGCCGTTGTGGCCCGCCCCGATAATGATCGCGTCATGTTGCATGTTCGGTTTCGTCAGGGTTAGATGGAACTCGCATGTTAGACATTATTATCTTCCTCGCCTACATCGGCCTGGTGCTCGGCATCGGTCGTTACTGGTCGAAGCGCGTTCACAGTACCGAGGACTTTCACCTCTGCAGCCGCCAGCTCGGCAGGGTGCCGGCGTCGCTGAGTCTCGCGGCAACCGAGTTCTCGGGTTCGGGGCTTATCGGCGGAGCGGGGCTTGTCTACGCGATCGGCTTGTCGGGCATCTTCTGGAACTACGCGGCAATTCCCGCGTACATCCTGCTTGGCTTTCTCGTTGCACCGCGCCTGCGCAGGCTGCATTTGACGACGATCCCCGAGTACATCGGCACGCAGTTCGGTGTGAGCACACGGCGACTGACCGCGATACTGCAGATCATCGAGGCGGTCGCGTTCGTTGCGGTGCAAATCCTGGTATCCGCTCTGCTGCTATCGGCCCTGTTCGGCTTCCCGGTGCCGGTGGCATCGCTGATCATCACGGCTGCATTCGCGGTCTACACGATGATGGGCGGACTCTGGGCCGTGGTGTGGACGGACGCGCTTCAGTACGTCGTGCTCATGATCGGCATCATTCTCGCCGTGGTCCTCGCGATGATCGCGGTCGGTGGCATTGACGGCCTGCATGCCAGCCTGCCGCGCGAGCATTTCAGCTTTTCCCAGCTCGGCCTGTGGACGCCGCTCGCCTGGGGTGCCCTTGCCCTGTACAGCTATGGTGTCGACCAGGCCTACATGCAGCGCGCACTCGCCGCCAAGGACGCCGCCACCGCACGTTTCGCGTACATCTTTACGGGCTGCAACTACATCGTGTTCGGTGGCTGTGTCGCGATTCTCGGACTCGCGGCGGCGGCCTTGTTGCCGGGTCTCCCGGACGAAAACCAGGCGCTGCCCGAGCTTGTCGCCCAGGTGCTGCCTGAAGGCGTGCGCGCGCTGATCATGACGGCCATCATCGCGGCAACCATGTCGACATCGTCATCGTTCCTGGCCGCGGCTTCGTCGCTGGCGATACAGGACCTCTACGAACCGCTCTTCGGCGAGGGCGCGAGCCAGGACCGCCAGATCTTTCACTCCCGTATTGCCACGGCGCTGTTCGCCGCGGCCTCGCTCGTCATCTCGCTGGTCTTCCCCGGCGTCGTGAGCCTGGTCGTATTCGCGACGCTCGTCGCGCCCGCCGCGATATTCATCCCCTTCATACTGTCGATTTTCTGGGACAAGACGCCGGCGCACGCCGGGTTCTGGGCAATCGCGGCCTCGGCGGTTGCCGGGTGCACGTCACAGGTCTTCTGGTATGGCCAGATGCCGGGTTGGCTCGGGGCCATTCACCCGTTGTTCGTTGCGCCAATCGCAGCGCTCGCTGTTATGATTCCGGCCGCAGTATTCAGCGAGAAATAAACGACGTGCAAGACAGCGAACTCGACTCACCCAAGGCCTCTTTCGATCGCGCGACGACGTTCCTGCGAGGTGGCGACGCGGTCATGGCGGAGCGGATCTGCCGCCAGGCACTGAACGCGCATCCGCGCGACGCCAACCTGCTGTGCCTGCTGGGTGCGGCGCTGATCCGGCAGCGCAAGGCCGACGAGGCGGAGCACACGTTGTCGCGAGCGGTGCGTATCTACGCGGATTTTTCCCGTGCCCACGAGGGGCTCGCCGAAGCCCTGATCATGCAGGGACGGTTGCCCGAAGCGCTGGAGTCGCTCGAGCGGGCTGCGGAACTCGAACCCGGCAGCGCCTCCGTGCGCATGAAGAAGGCCAAGGTATTGACCGTGCTCGGCAAGGACGACGACGCGACGCGGGAGTTCGAAGAGTCCTTCAAACTGACGCCGCATCGCGAAGACCTGGTCCGGGGCCTGAACCTGCAACGCATGGGCAATGTCCGCGAGGCGGAACAGATCTATCGCAAAGTCCTGCTCAAGGATCCGTCGAACGTCGATGCATTGCGCCTCATGGCGGGTGTCGCCATGCGCGCCAAGCAGTGGGGCGACGCAGAGATGCTGCTCGAGCGAGCGCTCGAACTGGCGCCCGACTATTACCAGGGCTGGATGGACATCGGCATGGCCCGCCAGGAGCAGGACAAGACCGATGCGGCCATCGAAGCCTACGAGCGCGTCACGCGCCTGAAACCGCACAAGCCGCACGGCTACACCTCGGCCGGCACGGTGTACGCAATGATCGGCAAGCACGATGAGGCCATGGAACGCTTCGAGAAAGCGATCGAGGTCGAGCCGGGCAACTTCGGTGCTTTGTCCGGCATGGGGCATGTGCTCAAGACCATCGGCAACCAGGACGACGCTATCGCGCGATACCGCGAGTGCGTGGAGCACAACCCGGATCACGGCGAGACCTGGTGGAGCCTCGCCAACCTCAAGACCTTCCGGTTCACCGATGACGACATTGCCGTGATGGAAAAGCGGGCTGCGCGGGAATCGCTGGTCGAAGAGCAGCGCGCCAGCTTCTTCTTTGCCCTCGGCAAAGCGTACGAAGACAAGCAGGACTATGCCCGGGCGTTCGAGTATTACGAAAAAGGCAATACGAACCGCCGCGAGCGCGAAACCTATGACCCGGTGCAGACCGTGGACCTGCACGACAGTTTCATCGAGGTGTTTTCGAAGGACTTCCTGGCGGAACGGCGTGGCGTGGGGTGCCAGAGCAACGCGCCGATCCTGATCGTGGGGCTGCCGCGCTCCGGATCCACGCTCATCGAACAGATCCTGGCCAGCCACCCGGACGTCGAGGGCACTCACGAGCTGCCCGACCTGGGTCGCGTGGCGCGCTCCATCGGCCTGCAGCGCGAGGACCGCAAGACATACCCGAAAGTCATCGGCTTTCTCGACGACGACGAGTTTGCCGCACTCGGCGAGGAATACCTGCGGCGCACCGACCGGCACCGGGAAACCGATTTGCCGCGCTTCACGGACAAGCTGCCCAACAACTTTGCGCACGTCGGTTTTCTCAGCCTGATCCTGCCGAATGCGAAGGTCATCAACGCCCGGCGTCACCCGCTGGACAGCTGTCTCGGCAGCTTCAAGCAGATGTTCGCGCGGGGCCAGCCGTTCACCTACGATCAGTTCGAACTGGCCGAGTTCTACCTGCAATACCAGCGCCTGATGGATCACTGGCACGAGGTGCTGCCGGGGACGGTGCTCGATGTGCAGTACGAAGAGGTCGTCGATGACCTGGAGACGCAGGTGCGGCGGATTCTCGAGCACTGCGACCTGCCGTGGAACGATGCCTGCCTGCGTTTCTATGAGAATGAGCGCGCGGTCAAGACGGCGAGTTCGGAGCAGGTACGCAAGCCGATTTACGCGAGTTCCAAGCACCTTTGGCGCCGCTACGAGGAACACCTCGGACCCATGATCGAAGTGCTCGAGCCGTTGCTGCGGACGCTGCCCGCAGACTGGCAGCCGGAGCGCTACCCGGACTAGCGGCCGGCGACGAAGTCGGGCGGCATGTAATCGAAGATAAACGTGATGCGGTCTTCCTTGCCGCTGTTGATCACGCTGTGCGTTTTCTGGTTGTTGATCTCGTAGGCGTTGCCGACCTTGAGATGAAACGGTTTGCCATCGATCGTGAAGCGGACACGAGGGTTCGTGGTGATCGGTACGTGAATGCGGTGGCTTGCCCGAAACGTCGCGTGGCTGTCGAAATGTGGGTTTATTCGACCACCTGACAACAGTTTCGCCGCCATTGCACGGATGATCGTGCCCCCCGGCGGGTAGAATCGCCCGATCAGGTCGTGCATCACGGGGACGGCCGCCTCGGCGAGCATGTCCCAGCCCGCTTCCTTGCTGACTTTCAGATCTTCCATTGGCCCGTCACAGAAGACCATGACGACCGATCGGGTCTGCTTGTGCACCTCGTAGTCGTTCTGCCGGTTGACGTTAAGGAACCAGGCTTCCTCGTCCAGGCCGAGCACGGCGTCGATCAGTGACCCGGCAGCGACTGCTCCCAGGTCCTTGAGAGGCTCATCAATATTCATAGTGGCGAAAACATAGCAAAACCGAAATCTGTTGCAAGACTGCAAATAATGAAACGCAGGGGCACCGCCCGGCTGCCCCCACTTTGTTGTATAAGGGCAAAAAATGATAGTAGACTCGGGAAGATAGCGTCATTGTATGCCAATAAATCCAACGGGGGGTTAAACGATGGCTGATGTTACGACGACTGATGGCATTCCGGTAAAGAGTGCGGTTGCGGTTGCGGTTTCTATGGCAGTTGCCGGTCATGCGAACGACGTACAGGCCCAGGAACAGGGCGCGAGCAGCTCAGGCATCGAAGAAATTACGGTTACGGCGCGCAAGCGTGAGGAAAGCCTCCAGGACGTCGCCGGCAGTATCCAGGCCCTGACCGGTGAGGATCTCAAGAACCAGGGACTGCTGAACCTCGAAGACACCGTACGCATGCTGCCAAGCGTCTACCACGTGGGCAGCGTCGCCGGCGCCAACAAGATCATCTTCCGCGGCGTCTCGGATAACCCGGGCGCATTCATCGCCGCGTCGTCGTCAGCGCTGTACATCGACGAGCAGCCGCTTACCCAGTTCTCGGTCAACCCTGAACCCCGCATGGTTGACATCGAACGCGTTGAGGCGCTCGCCGGCCCGCAGGGCACACTGTATGGCGACAGCTCACAGTCGGGCACGCTGCGCATCATTACGAACAAACCGAACGCAAGCGAATTCTCGGCCAACGCCGAGATGATGGTGCGCAAGGGCGACAAGTCGGCCATGAGCCACGAAGTCAGCGGCTGGGTGAACCTGCCGCTGATCGAGGACAAGTTCGCGATTCGCCTGGTGGGTTACACCGCCGAGGACGGTGGTTTCGTCGACAACGTCCTGGGTGTATCGCCCATGCGCGGCACGAAGACCAACGCCAGCGAGGTCGAAGACAACGTCAATTCGGTGGACTTCGTCGGTGGCCGTATTGCGGCAACCTGGTTCATCAACGACCGGTGGACGGCGACGGCGAGCGCCATGCACCAGCAGATGGAAGCGCATGGACTTAACGACTACGACCCGACGGTCGGCGATCTGCAGACGGTCAAGTTCTACAACGACACGCGCGACGATGAGTGGACCCAGGGCGCGCTGACGATCAACGGCAGCATCGGGGATGTCGATATCATATCGATCACCAGCTACTTCGATCGCAAGCTCGACTACACCTTCGACAGGACGACGTATTCGGCCTACTTCAACTACAATTTCTGCCCCTTGTTCGCGACCTATTGCTGGTCGGGCTTCTCGGGCGCCGAAAACCACTATTTCGGGGCTGGCGGCATCAACGTCGATCCGGCTACCGGGAACCTCTACTTCTATTCAGCGCTGCCGAACGACCAGGACACGGTCGGCTTCAATACGCAGAACCAGAAAAACGATCGATTCACCCAGGAAATCCGGCTGTCCCGGACCGCCGATAACTATCGCTGGGTGCTCGGTGCGTTCTACGAAGAGAAGAGCGAGTACTGGGAGTATCGGGCGCGGACGCCGGAGTTCCTGGAGTCGCTGTCGTACGCGTACTTCACCTATATTTACCCGGGGACCGAGTCCGGCGTCGATCCTTCCTGGTGGCTGTCGGTCGACGATACTGAATGGAAACAGTGGGCGGTCTTCGGCAACTTCAGTTACGACCTTACCGACCGATTGACCGCCGAAGTCGGCATGCGTTATTTCGACCAGGAGATGGACAGGTTCTACTACGTCGACAAGCCGTTCCTGATCGGCCAGAGGAGCTCAACCTCACCCCAGGGTGGCAACGACGATTTCGTTCCCAAGGTAACGCTCGAGTACACGATAGACGACGACAAGATGGTCTATGCGTTGTATTCGGAAGGATTCCGCTCCGGCGGCGCCAACCGTAATCGCACGCCGTTCACCGTGTTCCCGCAGGCCTATGATCCTGACCTGCTCAAGAACTTCGAAATTGGCGCCAAGACGCGCTGGCTCGACGGCCGCCTGCAGATCAACGCCACGGCTTACATCGGTCAGTGGGAGAACTACCAGATCGAAGCCGTCGACCCGAGTTTCAGGGTCTGTCAGCCGGGCGAGGTAGCGGATGTCGATCTTTGCAACCAGCCCTTCCAGGTCATGGTCGCGAACGTCGGCGATGCCAGGCAAACCGGCCTTGAGCTCGATGTCCGCGCTGCGCCGAACGACATCGTCGATCTTGGCCTGAACGTCGGTTTCGTCGATGCGGAGACGACCGAGGCGTTCGAAGTCACGACGCTCGTGCCGAAAGGCTCGAAACTGCCGAACGTGCCGGAGCTCAAGATCAGCACTTACGCACAGTTCACCTGGCCGGTGCTGACGAGCGAGAGCTTTTATCTACGCGGCCAGTTCACCTGGCAGGACGAGTCGCTCAACCAGCTCGAGGCGATTGCGGCTGGCGCGCCGCTCGAAGCGACGGGCGCACCACAATACAAGCAGTCTTCGTACGGCATCCTCGATTTCAGGACTGGCCTGCGCTCGGATAGCTGGGTACTCGAGGGCTTCATCAGCAACGTGTTCGACGAACGCGCCACGCTGTTCAACAACTCGTTGTTCATGGACTACTTCTGGGGCCGGCAGCGCGTCGTGACGAATCGTCCGCGGGAATTTGGCCTGCGCTTCTCGTACAACTGGCAATAGCCGCCGGCGACAGGCAGGAAACGAAGAGGGCAGCTCCGGCTGCCCTTTTTCATGCGAGGTCGAGAGGCTTCAGAAAGCCGCGGCTGACGAACACGCGGACGATCGCCAACAGGTCAGCGGTGAGCTGGTCGACATCGGCATCCGCGACTTTCGCAAACTCGGCGACGCAGCCGCCAACCGTTCGCTCGCCGTCAAAAAGATTTATGAACGCGGCGACGGCGCCATCGATGTCCGCCTCGGTCGACAGACCGTCACGCAAACACAGACGCACACCGACGGTATCTTCGCCGGACCGCACCTGTTCCGCGGCAAGGTTGTCGGCCAGTCCGAGCGTCGCGGCAAGCAGGGCCTCGTCGTCGCAGGCCTCCAGGAAGTCGACTGCCGCGATACCGTCGGCAACGGCGGTGCCGGCCGCCCGGGTCACGTCCGCGGGCAGGTTATGGACGTGCAGCCAGTTAACGCCGTCGCGCCGCCTGAGCGCCAGCATCCCGGGGTGAATGGCGCGAACCCTGTGCCGGTCGAAGTAGGCGATCCAATCGTCGGTTTGTCCGGCATTGACCGATTCCCCCGACAGGTCTGCAGTCCTTTGCTCCGCGTACGACGCAGGTGACAAGGGCGCCGCATGCAGAATCCAGGCGTCACAGCCGCGAACCCAGCCCGTGACGCGCTCCTTCCAGGTTTCTCCCTCGACCTCCACCCATTCGCAGAGCATCTGCAGGTGTGCGCCTTCGCGCATGTAGTGAGGCGCCTCGGCGACCAGCGCCTTGCAGAACTCGTCCAGCGCCAGCGGATTGTCGCGATACACAAACGACTCGGACGGGCCGATGACAAAAGGCGGGTTGCTGACAATGAGGTCGAACCGTTGCCCGGCTACCGGCTCGAACAGGTTTCCCTCGAGACTCTCGACGTTGCCGAAGTCATTGAGCATTGCGTTGAACCGGGTATAGGCAATCGCCTGCGGACTGATATCGGTGGCGATGACGCGGGTGCTGTGGCGGGCGGCAAACAACGCGTGCAGGCCGCATCCACAACCCAGGTCGAGCGTATCGCCGACGGCGTCGCGCAGGGTGAGCAAGCGCAGGAAGTTGGCGGAATGCGTGCTCGCGGGCAGCACGAAGTCCCGGGCTGCATCGGTGCCGAGCACGCGAAACGCATCGGACACGAACAACAGGTCTTCGACAGGAATGATAACTACCTGGCTGTTGACGATGCCGTCACCGGTCCGGAGGAGTCCCGCATCGTCACAGAACCGTACGACCGAGTCCGGCAGAAACGCGTCGACGCTGGCCTTGTCGACGGGCGCACCGAGCAGAAACAGGCGAACGAGCACATTGAGTACCGTGATCTCGCGCGAGTCGTCGAACATCTGCCGGGCTTCGTCCGCCGTGGGAGGTCGGGCGCGGCCGAGGTGCTGCGTCAGCCGCTCTGTGCCGTAGCCGCAGGCGTCGAGAAATACGCGGAATTCGCGAACCCTCGAGTATTCGGGGAGTTGCAACATGATCGCGGTAGTCTAAAGAAGTTCAGGGCTCACTGGTATCATGGCGTCTGGTAACAGGGAATGAACTTGTCTTGAAAACGCTTCGCGATGCCATTCGGCAAAAGGACTTCGTCGTTACGGCCGAACTGCCGCTCGAGGCGACGTCGACAGCAGCCGGCATCGAGCAGGCCGCCGCCGTGCTTGGTCCCGCAGTCGATGCCGTCCAGGTGGTGGACGATCGCGAAGCTGTTGGCCTGATGTCACCGCTCGCCGCAGCCGCCATTACGATCAGGGCGGGCGTGGATGCCGTCGTTCACCTGACGGGCCGGGACCGCAACAGGGTCGCGTTGCAGGCCGAGCTCCTGGGCGCGGCGGCGCTCGGCGTCACATCGCTGGTCATTGCACGCGGCGAAAAATTATCCAGGAACGAATTCCTGCGCGGCAAGGGTGTGTTCGACACGAGCGAGGCCCGATTCGTCGGCATGGCGAAGCGCATTGGCGATGACACCGAGCTCATGTCGCCGCCCGGGTTCCTGATTGGGACTGTCGTGACGGTATTCGACCCCGCTGAGGAGTGGGAGGCGACACGTATCGGCGAATCGCTCGATACCGGCGTGAGCGTCCTCTACACGCAACCCTGCCTCAACACGCACCTGCTGGGGCGCTATATGCAGAAGCTCATCGAGAAGAAGGTGTTGTACCGGGCATCTGTCATCGTCGACGTGCCGCTGCTCGAGTCTCGCGAAAGCGCGCGCGATTACAAGAAGAACAACCCGATTGCACTGCTACCGGATGCAACGGTAAAGCGTGTTGTCGATGCTGCCGACCCGGCAGCGGAAGGGGTTGCGGCCTGCGCGGAGATGCTCAGGGAGTTGCGGGAGATTCCCGGTATCGCGGGCGCCAATATTCGGGGCGCGGCTGCCGTGGCGAATGCCGTCGCCGCGATAAAACTCGCAGGCCTGCCTGCCTAGGAAACGTCCGGTACCGGGTAGGGCCAGACTTCCAGCCCGTGGATCGCGTTGCGGATGTCCATCGAGAAGTTCACGGACATGACGACCTGCCCGCTGGCAAGGTCGAATACCGTGACCGTCGATGGCGACGATCCGGCCGCCACGAGGGATTCGTCGATAAGGCACAGACCGCGACCGAATCCCTGCCTTGCGATTTTCGAGTCGTCCACCCCGGCGAACTCGAGCTCGCTCTCGTCGTAGGTCGGATACGCGAAGTGCTGTTCCTCGCCGTCTCTCCTGACGTAACGCAGGAAGTTGGCGGCGGTGTCATTGAAGATTACGCCATCGTTCGTGAGGCAGGCATTGTGGACGCCTTCCGGCAGTTCGACCTGCGCCTTGAGGCGGGAGCCCGGGGCGAGGCTGATGATGCCGCGAGTCCGCAATCCCGCAAACGATAGTCCCGCGGCGCTGCAGTCCACGTAATTAATGTGCAACTGGTTTCTCGCGGATGGACCGACGTCGGTTTTCGGATCGAATCGGTGGGCCTGCCAGTCGCCGTCGATCTTCGCTGCGTGCAGGCCCCAGGTAAATTCCTGTGCTGCCAGGTCGAAGGCCAGGATGCTGTCGAAGCCGGTGCTCGCCAGGTACAGCTTGCCGTCGTACACGCAGATTTCATGGCAGTGTTTCAGGTACGGGTTGCGGAACGAGCGCAGCTTCCGGAACTGCTGGTCGTAGACAAACAGTTCGTCGCTCGCGGCGATGTAAACCTCGCCGTCGTGAAACGCGATGCCGCGCAAGCCGCGATCCCAGCCCCGGCCCGACCAGTCAATGTCGGTGTCATTCCAGTCGAGCGTTTGCATGACCGATTGCGATGCCGGATTGACAATAAACACGCCGCCATGACTCTGTCCCTGCTCGCTGCCACGCACAACAGAGGTCGCGATTAGCGGCGGGATATCGGATACTGAGCGGATTGATTTTGACATTGGGTCGGACGGTACATGACACAGGCAGATTCGACAATCGTTGCCTCGACGTGGACGCAGCCGCTGGTTGCGCCGGCAGCCATTCCGGAGATGGCGGACGTGGTCATCATCGGTGGTGGCATCGTCGGTGTGTCGACAGCGTGGTTTCTCGCGAAGCAGGGCGTCGACGTCGTGCTCTGCGAAAAGGGGCACATCGCCGGCGAGCAATCGGGTCGCAACTGGGGTTGGGTACGCGTCCAGGGGCGCGATACGCGCGAAATCCCCATGATGCTCGAGTCGCAGCGAATCTGGGACAGCCTGCAGGAGGAAACCGGCGAAGACGTCGGCTTCGTCCGCCGCGGTTGCTTCTTCACGGCACGCAGCGAGAAGGACATGCGCTCGATCGATGACTGGATCGGTATCGCCGATGAGTACGGTATCGAGTCACGCATCCTCTCCGCCGCCGAACTCAAAGCACACCTGCGCGGTTCGCCGGTCGACTGGCATGGCGCTATCTACACCGCGGCGGACGGTCGTGCCGAGCCTCACAAGGCCGTGCCGGCCATCGCCCGCGCCGCCGAGCGCAGCGGGGCCACGCTGCTGAAATCCTGCGCGGTCCGCGGTCTCGAGACCAGCGGCGGCAGCGTATCCGCAGTCGTCACGGAGCATGGCAGCATTCGCACATCGACCGTACTGTGTGCAGCCGGCGCCTGGTCGGCATTGTTCTGCCGCTCGCTTGGCGTGCCGTTGCCGCAACTCAAGGTGCGCGGTACGGTCGCGCGCACGGCAGCGTGTGAGAACGTACTGGACGGTAACGTCTACGACCAGTTGCTGGGTATCCGCCGGCGCCAGGACGGCGGCTACACGATTGCGCACGGCACCATCATCCAGCATCCGATCACGCCGTCGACCCTGCGCTGGAGCTTCAAATTCATTCCCGCGCTCCTGCAGGAACTCAAGGTATTGCGCCTGTCCATTGGCAGGGAATTCCTGGACGAATGGCGTTTGCCAAAGACCTGGGCGCTGGACGCAGTGACACCGTTCGAGGAAACGCGCGTCCTCGACCCGGAGCCGGACCCGGGCGTCCTCAAAGGAATCCGCAGGAATCTCAACCGCATGTTTCCGCAACTCGCCGACACGCCGATCGTCGAGAGCTGGGCCGGCATGATCGAAATGACGCCTGACGTCGTGCCGGTCATCAGCGCCGTCGACAAGATCCCTGGCTTTCACCTGGCGACAGGCTTCAGCGGCCACGGCTTCGGCCTGGGGCCGGGCGCCGGCAAGGCCATCGCGGGAATGTTGACGGGCACGGATACGGGTATCGATATTTCAGCATTGCGCTACGGGCGTTTCTTCGACGGGACCCCGATTCGGCCGCAGTCGAACATCTAGAAACAGGACTCACGGACATGGCACATGCTAACGACCCGGGTTACCCGGACAGCTACTATCTCGCCACGGCGATCGGCATCGAAGACCGGCCGAGTCTCGAAGAAGAACTCACGGCCGATGTCTGCGTCATCGGCGGCGGATTCACAGGCCTGTCGGCCGCGCTGAATCTCGCCGAAATGGGCATGAGCGTTGTCGTACTGGAGGCCGAGCGCATCGGCTACGGTGCATCGGGCCGCTGCGGCGGCCTGGTCGGCAGCGGTCAGCGCCAGGACGTGCTCGAGGCCGAAGAGCAGTTCGACGTGGCTCGGTCACGGCAACTCTGGAACTTCGCCGAATTGGCCAAGGAGGAGATCCGCAGCCGTATCGAGAAGCACGACATCCAGTGCGACCTGCAGAAAGGCCAGCTCGTTGGCGTTCACAAGAAGAGCTATCTCGGCTGGGCCCAGGAGATGTCCAACGCACTGACGGAGCGCTACGAATACCCGTTCTGCCGAGCCCTGAATGCGGAAGAGGTTCGGGAATACGTTGCAACCGACGATTTCCTCGAGGGTCTTTACGACACCGAGGCGATGAACCTGCACCCGCTGAACTACACCCTGGGGCTGGCGCGAGCCGCGAGCGAGGCGGGCGTGCGAGTATTCGAGAACTCGCGCGTGCAGTCCTACACGTCGACCGACCCCGCCGTCGTCAAGACCGCGACGGGCAGTGTGAAGGCGTCGTTTGTCGTGCTCGGGTGCAACGGCTACCTCGGCAAGCTCGAGCCGCGCTCGGCCGGCAAGATCATGCCGATCAATAACTTCATGCTCGCCACGGAGCCGCTGGGCGAAGAGCGTGCCCTGGAGCTGATCAACGGGCGCTTCGGCATTCACGACACGCGTTTCGTCGTGAACTACTTCAGGTTGTCCGACGACTACAGGCTGCTGTTTGGCGG
Source organism: Gammaproteobacteria bacterium (assembly GCA_029881015.1). Lineage (GTDB taxonomy): Bacteria > Pseudomonadota > Gammaproteobacteria > Steroidobacterales > Woeseiaceae > UBA1847. The sequence continues at coordinate 14,785 of JAOUNK010000005.1, forward strand.
CGGCGAAAACTATCGCCCGGATTTCCCGCCCGACATTGCGAAGTTCGTACGCCGGCCCATGCTGAAGCTCTTCCCGCAGCTCAGGGATGTGAAGATCGATTACGCCTGGGGTGGCACGCTGTCGGTGACCGTCAACCGCCTGCCGCATCTCGGTCGCCTCGAGCCCAACGTGTACTTCGGGCAGGGCTATTCGGGCCACGGGATGATTACGGCGAACTTCGCCGGGAAGGTCATCGCGGAGGCTATCGCGGGGGTTGCCGGCCGCTTCGATGTCTTCACCAACCTGCCGATTCATACGTTCCCCGGCGGCACACACCTCCGTTACCCGGGAATGGTGCTCGGCATGTTGTACTACACGCTTCGCGACCGGCTCTAGGAGGACAGGCATGCGTTCCCGATTGATACGCGTTCTGATTCTCCTGTCCGGCCTTGCGCACGTCGCCGCCGCCGAGGACGGTGGCCCGCGAACCGGTTACTTCGAAACCGAGACGACGGTAGTCGAGTTGCTGGGACCCGAACGGGCCGCCGCCATGTCCGACCTGTTCGCCGCGGACGAGAAGCTGCAATGGAAGATCTACGTGCCGCAGAACTACACACCGGCAAAGCCGGCCGGTGTCCTCGTGTACATCACCCACAGCAATAGCTGGGGTGGCAGCACCAGGTCCTACAACGACGTGCTGGACGAAAAGAACCTCATTTGGGCGGGCGTGATCGGGGCAGGCGACAAGAAACCCATGGACGCGCGCATGATGAGGGCGCTGCTGACGCCGACGTTTCTTGCGAAGAGCTACGCGCTCGATCCGGAGCGCCTGTATGTTGGCGGCACCTCGGGTGGCGCGCATGTCGCCGCCATTCTTGCCACCAGCAAGCCGCAGCTCTTCAAGGGTGGCTTGTTCATCGGTGGCGCCTTGTCCTGGAAAGACAAAGTGCCTGCGGGTATCGATTACGTCCGGCAGAACCGCTTCGCGTTCCTTGCAGGGTCGAACCACCCCGCACTGAAGCAGGTGCAGAGCACCGCATTGGCCTACCGCGAGGCCGGCGTGGAGCATGCGAAATTCATTTCGATGCCCAACGTAGGACGCAAAGCACCCACCGCGACGTATATCCGCGCTGCCATAGAACACCTGGACGGGAACAACGACAAAGAAGCGGATGAGTAATCCCCTCCGCGCGGCGGTTGTGACCGGCGGTGGCCATGGCATCGGCCTCGCCATCTGCAGGCGCCTGCATCGCGACGGTGTGCCGGTTGTCGTTGCCGATCTCGACGGAGTGGCCGCCCGGGCCGTCGCCGCGGAAATCGGTGGCACCGCCCGCGAAGTCGATGTCGCGGACGAAGCGGCAATGCGGGCCCTCGTCGATGACGTTGAGCGGGACATCGGCCCCATCGATCTGTTCGTGTCCAACGCCGGCGTTGCATTCGGCGATGGCGAGAGCGGTGCGGTCTCGCGCGAAGGCGGACTCAATCCCGTGGACGACCGTTGGGATGCGTGCTGGCGCATCAACGTCATGGCGCATGTCTACGCGGCGCGCGCGCTGGTGCCGCGCATGCTCGCGCGCGGCGGCGGGCACCTGGTCAATATCGCATCGGCGGCCGGCCTGCTCAGCCAGATTGGCGACGCCGCTTACTCGACCACCAAGCACGCGGCCGTCGGCTTCGCTGAATCCCTCGCCATCGACTACGGCGATCTCGGTATCAAGGTGTCGGTGGTTTGCCCGCAAGCCGTCGCGACTCGCATGATCGGTATCGAGGACGATGCCGAGTCGATGGACGGCGGCTTCGGCGGCAACGATGTCGACGGCATCATGAGTGCCGATGAGGTTGCGGACATCATCGTCGACGCGGCCTTGTCCGGGCGTTTTCTAGTGCTCACGCACCCCGAAGTTGCCACGTACGTCCGGCGCAAGGCCAGCGACCACGACCGCTGGATCGGCGGCATGCAGAGGTTCCGGGAAAAGCTGAAAGGCTAGGGCGAGCCGCTCGCCTGCCAGATGACCGAGGAGCGCTGGCCGGATCGGCAGTAGGCCAGGACGGGCCCGGTGCTGGCCGCGACGGCATCGCGAAAGCGCTCCACCCTGTCCATCGTCAGGCCGCTCCGGTCGATGGGGATGTTGTGAAACGCCACGCCGTGCGCCGCGCATTCGTCGGCAACCGCAGCGGCTGTGGGCTGGCCGAAATCCTCTCCGTCCGGCCGGTTGCAGATTATCGTCGTAAAGCCCTCGGCGGCCAGCGCGGCCACATCGCGCGGCTGGATTTGCGAAGAAACGGCACAGGTGTCGCTAAGGCGGTAGATCGTCATAATGTCATTCCCAATGCAGCCGGCGCCGACCGGATGAGGATATAGAGTCCCATCGCGATCAGAAAGTAGCCGAACCAGCGTTTCAGTTTTTCCTGGGGTAAGCGTCGTGCCAGCCGGCTTCCTGCAATGCTGCCCAGGATGCCGAGCGCCGTGACGACGAGCAAGGTGGTCCAGTCGAGGTGCAACGACTGCTGTTCGAGTACGTCGAGGTACTTGTAGAAACCGCTGAAGGACTTCAACGCAATAATGACCAGGCTGGTCGCCACGGCCCGGTGCATGCTGAGCCCGCCCAGCAACACGAGCGCCGGCACGATGAGGAAGCCGCCGCCGACGCCGACGAGTCCCGTAACGATGCCGACGACGAGGCCGTCCGCCGCGATCTTCCAGGCCGCGCGTTCATGGCCGGCGCCATGCGCGAGGTCCACAGGCCGCAACATGAACCAGGATGCGGTCAGCATGACGAGTGCAAACAGTGCGAGTTGCATCGCACCCGACACGTAGGCGGCGAGGGTCGCACCGAGAACGGTGCCGAGCATGCCCGGCAGGCCGAAGACGAGGACGCTGCGCCAGTGGATGAAGCCGGCGCGCAGGAACTGCAGGCCGCCGGCCAGTGCGATGCTGCCGACGATGAACAGCGAACCGGCGATCGCAACCTTCTCGTCCTGGCCGAGCAGGTAGACGAGCACCGGTACGGTCAGAATGGAGCCGCCGGATCCCAGCAGTCCCAGGCTCAGGCCGATTGCGAGTGCGCCGGGCAGGGCCAGCAGAGAATCCATGACTGCCGGTCCCTTGTCAGACTGCGTCGAGCGGTATCTTCAGGTACCGAATGTCGTTGTCTTCGGGCTCCGGGAGCCGTCCTGCACGCAGGTTGACCTGCAACGACGGCAGGATGAGCCTGGGCATGCCGAGTTGACTGTCCCGGCCCTCGCGCATGGCGACGAATTCATCCGGCGACACGCTGTCGTTGATATGAATGTTGTTCGCGCGCTGTTCCGCGACGCTGGTCTCCCAGGCGTAGGCGTCCCGGCCCGGTGCCTTGTAGTCGTGGCACATGAGCAGGCGAGTGGCGTCGGGGAGCGCCAGGATCTTGCGGATCGACGTGTACAACGAGGCTGCGCTGCCGCCCGGGAAGTCGGTACGGGCTGTGCCGAAGTCCGGCATGAACAGGGTATCGCCGACGAATGCGGCGTCGCCGATGACATAGGTGACGCAGGCCGGCGTATGTCCGGGCGTCGCGATGACACGGCCGTCGATTGCGCCGACGGAAAAAGTCTCCGCATCCGCGAACAGGTGGTCGAACTGGCTGCCGTCGGTTGCGAGGTCCTTGAGATTGAACACGCCCTTGAAGGTTTCCTGTACCGCGGTGACGTCTCTGCCGATCGCCGTCTTGCCGCCGAGATGCTCTCTTATATACGGTGCACCGCTAAGGTGGTCAGCGTGGACGTGCGTTTCCAGGATCCAGTCGACGCTTAACCCGTTGTCCTTGACGTACCTGATAACGTCATCGGCGGACGCGGTCGACGTGCGGCCTGACGACGGGTCGAAGTCGAGCACGGGATCGACAACAGCCGCGCGGCCGGTAGCGGTGTCGGCGACGACGTAGGTGACCGTGAAGGTCGCTTCGTCAAAGAATGCGGTGACTTGAGGCTTGGACATGCGTCTCGACCAGGATGACAAACGTCTTTATATTATAAAAAACTAATATACCCGTGTCAATTTGCCCCGGCGGTCAGTCGGCGACGAGAGCCTCGCGGATCTCGTCGATCTGCGGCCGCAATTTCGGCGGCGCCTTGCCGAGGCAGTGCTTGTCGCGCGGACAGTTGGAACTGCGCTGGCAGATAATGGTCGCGTCCTTGCTCGCCCCTTCACCGATCCAGCCGATGTTGAGGATCTTCGAGATGCTCTCGAGCTGCCTGCGCGCCTCGGTGGGGATCGGTGCCGTTCCACCGCCGCTGTTGCAGCTCGCCTCGATGATGTCGATCGTGTCCGCGGGGTCGATGTTCTGCGCTTTGAGTGCCGGTGCCAGGTCGACGCCGACGCACAGGACATGCGGGTTGCCGGCCGCATCCTTGCTACGAATCGACTCGCAGCAGTAGAGACGCTTGTCGTCGCCGGAGCGCAGCACCGAGATCTGCGCCGACGGTCTCGTCGAGCGCGAATTGAGCATCCGGAACACCGCCCAGTGCTGGCAGGGATCCGACACCAGGCGCATGTTGCCCCAGGGCAGCGGTATGCCGTTGCCGCGATAGACCGCACGCAGGTTGCCCGGCGGGTACGCGTCGAAGTAGTGCCAGAACGGGTAGGGCGAGACGCTCGACATGCGCCGCATCACGAGCGTGTTCGTGAGTTCGGCCTTGTCACCCGAGTTGATCGAGTAGGAATTGCGTGCAAGAAACTGCCGGAAGGCCGTCTTGGGTGCCAGCAGGGCCGCCGCAAAGTAACTGCACTCGAAGTCGCGCCACGCGTACAGGATGTCCTTGGCGTCGACGTTGAGCGACTCGGAATCGTGGCGCCGTCCGGAGACCCTGCCGCCCGAAACCTGCGGTGCACGCGCGCCGTCACCGTCGTGCAGTACCTTGTGCGCAATCTGGTTGGCAAGATCGAACTTGAGCCGGGACGGATTGTTCTCGAGGATGCGATTCAGGTAGATCTGGTTCGGTGCGTCGTAGAACGACCGAACCAGGGTGTTGAGCGGCCGGTCACTGTCACCCTTGTCCTTGAAGACGGTGTTGTCGAACCACTTGATCTCGAGGCCGAGGTCTTTTGCGATATCGAACACGTCGTCGACGCGCATCGGGAAATGCTTGCGGCCGACGCGTTCCGCGGCACGCTCGATGTCGGGGAAGCGGTTCTGGTTCTGTTCCTGGTGCGCGCGAATCAGGAGGTGGGCAAACTGCCGCCCCGTCGTTCCCGTCTGGGCAAGCAGCTCCGGAATGGCGAGCTGCAACAGCGATTCCGAAAACAGGAAGCCGGGCTCGAGCGGCATGCCGCTCACGGCGGCGGACGGCGCCGTATCGATGGCCTCTTCGTCCAGCGATTCGTCGAAGAACCAGTTCGTATCCTTCTGGAAGATCTCGGCGATAATCTCGAGCAGCCGCTCCGACGGCACCCGCTTGCCGTTCTCGATCATCGACAGGTAGGACACCGACGGGCCCGCCTCGGCGTCGATCTGCACGCAGCGAACCGAGAGGTCCTCGAGCGTCAGGCGATTGCGCTTGCGGAGGCTTTTTATCTTGGTGCCCAGGAAGTGGGCCTTGCGCCGGAGTCCCTGGTGAGCTGTCATGATCCCGTCCCGTCTGTAAAATTAACTAGGTAAAATTTCATCTGTGAAATTTACTGATTTCCGTTGCTAGTATAGCCGGCTGGCCGGTGTACACAACACGAGGAGTCCACGCATTTGACAGCGGCTCACGTTACAGGACGTAATGCAGCTGCGATCTGCCATGGTTGAAGACATGAATACTGAAGAATCCAGAACTCCCTGCGCACTGACGGTTTCCCCGGTCTTTTCGCAGTTCATCGAGGGTGAGCTCCTGCCGGCGATCGGTGTCGATGCCGGCGCTTTCTGGTCCGGTCTCGAGTCGATTATCAACGACCTGACGCCCCTCAATCGAGCGCTGCTCGACAAGCGCACAGAGATTCAGCAAGCCCTGGATGAGTGGCACATCGCGCGGCGCGGTGAGGACTGGAAGCACGACGAGTACGTCGCCTTCCTCGGGGAGATCGGCTACCTCGTGCCTGAGGGCGAAGCCTTTACCGTCGCAACCGACAACGTCGATCGGGAAATCGCCGAGGTGGCCGGGCCGCAGCTTGTCGTCCCGGTCGCGAACGCGCGGTTCGCCATCAATGCGGCCAATGCGCGCTGGGGTAGCCTCTACGACGCGCTCTACGGCACCGATGCCATCGGCGAAGACGACGGCAAAGAGCGAGCCGGGCGCTACAATCCCGCACGAGGTGCCGCGGTCATCTGTTACGCCACGGGGTTCCTGGACGCCACGCTGCCGCTGGCCGGTATCAGCCATGCGGATGTGAACAAGTACGGCATCAATCACACGGACGACGGCGACGTCTTCGTGGCATCGAGCGGGAGCGGGGAGGCGGTCGGGCTCGACGATCCCTCCCGGTACGTGGGCCACAGGGCAGACGGCGGGCGCTGCACTTACCTGTTCCGGAACAACGGCCTGCACATCGAGCTTGTGGTCGACCCGGCGCACCCGATCGGCAGGGACGCTACGGCAAATCTTGCAGACGTCGTTCTCGAATCCGCGATCACCACGATTCAGGATTGCGAGGACTCGGTGGCGGCGGTCGATGCGGCAGACAAGGTCGCCGTGTATCGCAACTGGCTGGGCCTGATGCAGGCAAACCTCGAGGCGACCTTCACGAAGGGCGGCAAGATGATGACGCGCTCGCTCGAGCCGGACCGCGTCTACACGGATCCCCATGGAGAAACGTTTGCGCTGTCCGGTCGCAGCCTGATGCTCGTGCGTAACGTCGGGCACCTGATGACGACGGACGCGGTGCTCGATGCAGACGGCAACGAAGTCTTCGAAGGCATTCTCGATGCCGTGGTGACGACGGCCTGCGCAATGACGGACCGGCGCCGCGATGGTATGCAGCCGAACAGCCGGACGGGCAGCATCTACATCGTCAAGCCGAAGATGCACGGGCCGCACGAGGTCGCGTTCACCGATACCCTGTTCGGTCGCGTAGAAGCGCTGTTCAAGCTCGAACCGAACACGCTCAAGGTGGGCGTGATGGACGAGGAGCGTCGCACGACGGTCAACCTCGCCGAATGTATTCGCGCGGTGCGCGACCGCATCGTGTTCATCAACACGGGTTTCCTGGATCGCACGGGCGACGAGATCCGCACGAGCATGCATGCCGGGACGGTACTGCGGAAAGAGGCCATCAAGAAGCAGCCCTGGATTCTTGCCTACGAAGATCGCAACGTCGACGTAGGTATTGCCTGCGGCCTGCCAGGCAGGGCACAAATCGGCAAGGGCATGTGGGCCATGCCGGACGAGATGCGCAAGATGCTCGATACCAAGCAGGCGCACCCGGAGGCAGGTGCCAACTGCGCGTGGGTTCCGTCGCCAACGGCGGCAACGCTGCACGCCATGCACTATCACGCCGTCGACGTACGCGCCCGCCAGGAAGAACTCGCAACGCGAAAGATGGCCAGCCTCGACACGATCCTGACGCCCCCGCTTGCCGATCTCAGCGGCCTGTCGGCCACGGATATCCAGCAGGAACTCGACAACAACGCCCAGGGCATCCTCGGCTACGTCGTGCGCTGGATCGACCAGGGTGTTGGCTGTTCGAAAGTTCCGGACATCGACGACGTCGGCCTCATGGAAGACCGGGCAACGCTGCGCATCTCGAGTCAGCACATGGCGAACTGGCTGCTGCACGGTCTCGTGTCGCGGGAGCAGGTACTCGAGACGTTTACGCGCATGGCGAAAATCGTCGACAGGCAGAATGAGGGTGATGCATCATACGAGCGCATGAGTGACGACTACGCCTCAAGCATCGCTTTCCAGGCGGCGTGTGCACTGGTGTTCGAAGGCTGCGATCAGCCAAGCGGTTACACGGAGCCGCTACTGCACCAGTACCGCCGACAGAAGAAAGCGGAGCTCGCAGGCTGATCGAGGCCGGCGGTGCGCGTTGGCGCCATACTGCTTGTCTTCCTGCTGGCTGTCCCGGCACGGGCCGCCGATGCCATCAATGTCGCGGTTGCCAGCAACTTTTCCCGTGCCGCCGCGGAACTCGCCGAGCAATTCGAAGCCGAGACCGGACTCGCGGTGCGCCTGAGCATCGGCTCCACGGGGAAGCTCTACGCGCAGATTCTCAACGGCGCACCGTTCGACGTCTTTCTCGCTGCAGATACAGCGCGCCCCGCGCGGCTGGAGCGATCGGGACATGCCGTTGCCGGCACACGGTTTACGTATGCGACGGGGTCGCTCGTGCTGTGGTCACGCAGCGCACGCGATTGCCTCGCGGCTTTGACCGACGACGGCGCCGGGCACGTTGCGCTGGCCAATCCCGAAACGGCGCCCTACGGCAAGGCGGCCGTCGAGTTCCTGGCCACGGCCGGCTACTGGGAGTCGGTGTCCGCGCGTGCGGTCTACGGCGAAAACATCAACCAGGCTTTGCAGTTTGCCGCGACGGGGAATGCCGCGATCGGCATCGTCGCGAGGTCACAACTAACGGCGCCGCAGCTACCCGCGGCAACCTGTACCTGGGTGGTGCCGGCCGCATCGTCCACGGGCCTCGAGCAACAGGCCGTCCTGCTGCAGCGCGCGGCCGATAACGCCAACGCCCTCCGGTTCTTCGAATTCCTCGGTACCGACCGCGCACGGGCAACCATCCGGCGGCACGGCTACGAGCTGGCACGATGAGTATCTTCGGGCCGCTCTGGTTATCCGTTCAGCTGGCCTTCGCCACCACGGTGATCCTGGTCCTGGTCGGCACGCCTGTTGCGTGGTGGTTGTCGCAAACCAGGACGCGCTGGAAACCCGTAGTCCAGGCGGTCGTTGCCATGCCGATCGTGTTGCCGCCGACCGTGCTGGGTTTCTACCTGCTGATCCTGCTCGGGCCGGATGGCGCGATCGGCAGCTGGTGGGTGCAGTTGACGGGCAGTGCGCTGACCTTCTCGTTCACGGGTCTCGTCATAGCCTCCTGTATCTACAGCCTGCCGTTCGCCGTCCAGCCGATACAGAACGCGTTCGAGTCGCTCCCGAAGCACTACCTGGAGCGGGCCTGGACCTTGGGTGCATCGCGTCTCGATGCATTTTTCTCGGTTGCCGTGCCGTTGTCGCTGCGTGGCTTCGTCAGCGGCATCGTGTTGAGCTTCGCCCACACGCTGGGCGAGTTCGGTGTGGTCCTCATGGTCGGCGGCAATATTCCGGGCGAGACGCGCGTCATCTCCATCGCGATCTACGATCACGTCGAGTCACTGAACTACACGGCAGCACACCAGATGTCGTTGTTGCTGGTCGGCTTCGCGTTTGCGGTGCTGGCAACGATGTTCGTCATCAACCGGCGCTGGAGCGAGCGATGATTCGTCTCCGGCACAAACTGACCAAGGGCGACTTCACGCTCGACGTCGACATCGAGGTGCCCGACGTCGGCATCACCGGCGTCTTCGGCGAATCCGGGTCGGGCAAGACAAGCCTGCTCAGGTGCATCGCCGGGCTGGAGCGGGAGCAGGGACTCCCGGTCCACAAGCGCAATGTCGGCTACGTCTTCCAGGACCCCGGCCTGTTCCCGCACCTGAGCGTGCGCGGCAATATCGAATACGGCGAGCGGCGCGCCACGACCCACCGGGTCGACGGCAAGCTCGTTGTCGACATGCTCGGTATCGGCGGCATGCTCGACCGCAAGCCGGCATCGCTGTCCGGGGGCGAAGCCCAGCGCGTCGCCATAGCGGCGGCCCTGATGCGATCGCCGGACCTCGTACTCATGGACGAGCCGCTTGCGTCCCTCGATCGCAAGCGCCGGGATGAACTGTTGCCGTACTTCGATCGGCTGCACGAAGAACTGTCCGTGCCGGTCATCTACGTCAGCCACGATATCGAAGAGATCAGCCGGCTCTGCGATCACCTGGTCCTGCTCGACGCCGGCAAGGTGGTGGCGAGTGGCAGGCTGGTCGATGTCCTGTCCCGCGTCGATATGCCGGTTCTGTCCGGGCGCAACGCAGGCGTTGTGATCTGGGCGTCGCCGGTGGATCACGAAGACGGGTTGACGAAGTTCGATTTCGGGGACGGCGATATCTGGGCGCCCGGCAGCTTCCCGATGAGCGGCGTGCCGCTGCGCCTGCGGGTCGCGGCAAGCGACGTCAGTATCTCGCGCGACCAGCCGACCTCGACGACGATACTCAACATCCTGCGCGCAAGCGTGGAAGAGGTGCATGCCGTGGACGCCGCCACCGCGCTTGTCCGTATGGGCGTCGGCAACCAGAGCCTGCTCGCCCGGGTGACCAACCGCTCGGTGCAACGGCTCGAGCTGAAGGCTGGCGACCGTGTCTTCGCCCAGGTGAAATCGGTCACGGTACGGCACTGAGCCACCCCGGGTGTGAAGTTCACACTGTCAAATTTTTTCTGTGAAATTGCGCATATTAGCCGCGTACACTGCGCGTAGCGGGCCTGACCCTGCCCGCGACACAGCTTTCCGACACGAGGACTTGTCATGTCAAAGTACGCAGACGATATCCGGGCCGCAGCAGGCCTGATTGCCAGCCAGGGAAGTGCCTGGGACGCCATTGACCCCGAGAGCGTCGCGCGCATGAAGGCGCAGAATCGCTTCCAGACGGGCCTCGACATTGCCAGGTACACCGCCAAAATCATGCGCAAGGATATGGCCCGCTACGACGCCGATCCGACGCAGTACACGCAATCGCTGGGTTGCTGGCACGGCTTCATCGGCCAGCAGAAGATGATTTCGATCAAGAAGCACTTCGGCACGACCGACCGCCGTTACCTGTACCTGTCCGGCTGGATGGTCGCCGCCCTGCGCTCGAAGTTCGGGCCATTGCCCGACCAGTCGATGCACGAGAAGACGACGGTGCCCGAGCTCATCGAAGAGCTCTATACGTTCCTGCGCCAGGCCGATGCGCGCGAACTCGGCGGCCTGTTCCGCGAGCTGGACAAGGCACGCGAGGACGGCAATGCCGTCAAGGAAAAGGACATCAAGAACAAGATCGACAATTTCCAGACGCATGTCGTGCCGATCATCGCGGACATCGACGCCGGCTTCGGCAACGCGGAAGCGACCTACCTGCTGGCCAAGAAGATGATCGAAGCCGGGGCCTGCGCCCTGCAGATCGAGAACCAGGTGTCCGACGAGAAGCAGTGCGGCCACCAGGACGGCAAGGTCACGGTGCCCCACGAGGACTTCATCGCGAAGATTCGCGCATTGCGTTACGCGTTTCTCGAGCTTGGCGTCGACGACGGTATCATCGTGGCGCGCACCGACTCGCTCGGCGCCGGCCTGACCAAGCAGATCGCCGTGACTCACGAGCCCGGCGATATCGGCGATCTTTACAATTCATTCCTCGATTGCGACGAGGTAACGCCTGAAGAACTGAGCAACGGCGACGTGCTGATCAAGCGTGACGGCAAGTTCATGCATCCGAAGCGCCTGCCGAGCAACCTGTTCCAGTTCCGCCCGGGTACGGGTGAGGATCGCTGCGTGCTCGACAGCATCACGTCGCTGCAGAACGGCGCGGACCTTCTCTGGATCGAAACCGAGAAGCCGCATATCGGCCAGATCGGCGGCATGGTGAATCGCATCCGCGAGGTCATCCCGAACGCCAAGCTCGTCTACAACAACAGCCCGTCGTTCAACTGGACGCTGAACTTCCGCCAGCAGGTATTCGATGCCTGGCAGGAAAAGGGTAAGGATGTTTCGGCTTATGATCGCGACAAGCTGATGAGTATCGATTACGACGAAACCGAGCTGGGTCATGAAGCCGACAGGCGGATTCGCACGTTCCAGGCCGATGCCGCTCGCGAAGCCGGTATCTTCCATCACCTGATCACGCTGCCGACCTATCACACGGCCGCGTTGTCGACCGATACGCTGTCGAAGGAGTACTTCGGCGACCTCGGCATGCTGGGCTACGTCCTGCACGTGCAGCGCGAGGAAATTCGCCAGGGCATCGCGTGTGTCAAGCACCAGAACATGTCCGGTTCCGATATCGGCGACGATCACAAGGAGTACTTTGCGGGCGAAGCGGCCCTCAAGGCGGCCGGCGAAGACAATACGATGAATCAATTCTCCTGATTCGAAACAGCTTAGAGGTACAATCAAGGGGCGCAACGAGGGTTGCGCCCTTTTTGTTTCACTCTGCCTGGTCTCACTATGTCGGATAATCCGGAAACCTTCGATGGCGGATGCGCCTGCGGTCACGTCCGTTACCGAGTGGCATCGCCGCCCATGATCGTGCATTGCTGTCATTGCCGCTTGTGCCAGCGCCAGAACGGCTCGGCCTTCGCCGTGAATGCCCTGCTCGAAGCGGACCGCGTAACGTTGTTGCAGGGAGAGGTGGTGGAAATCACCGTACCTTCCCCAAGCGGCAAGAACCAGAGGATTGCCCGCTGTTCGAAATGCCAGGTAGCCCTCTGGAGCAATTACCTCGTCCTGTACGGTGGTATCGGCGAGCTGGTGCGCTTCGTGCGGGTTGGTACGCTCGACGATCCGGGCAAGATGCCTCCCGACGTACATATCCATACGTCGTCGAAGCAACCCTGGGTCGTGCTGCCACCTGACGCACTCGTCTTCGAGGAGTACTACGGGACGAAAGAGGTCTGGTCCGACGAAAGCCTCGAACGTCGCGCCGAGCTGTCGGCACTAGTCAGAAAGAAATGAGGTTTCGCTCACACCGTCGGGCAGACGAGCGCCGACGTGATCGTCGAGTTCGACGCGCCAGGTATTGACCAGGCAGCCCAGCGTCAGGTACATCCCGTGCAGGACGATGACGTCCATGACCTGCCGCTCCGTAAAATGAGGGGCGAGCCGGGCGCGGGCTTCCTCCCCGATGGCGTGGTACTTCGCAACCTCGTCAACGGCGGCCAGTAGCGCGCCATCCGCCTCGCCCCAGGGACGTTCGTCGGACCGCAGGTTCTCGATCTCCGCCATACTCAGACCGCTGTCGATGCCGCGCACGACGTGCGATCCCCACTCGTACCAGCTACGCAGGTGAACCGCGACGCGCAGGATCACGAGTTCGCAGTGGCGTTGTTCCAGCTCGCCGCCGTTCACCAGGTAATTGCGCAGCGTCCACCATGCGTTCAGCAGTGCAGGGTGATTGGCCAGCAGCGCGTGAACGTTGATGGGACGCCCGTTCATGTCGTCGATGACGTGCTGCAGTGAGGGATCCCAGTCGGGCAGGGGCACGGGTTTCATACGAGACTCCAGTCGCCATTCTGGTCTTTCCAGCCCAGATACAGCGGTAGCCGATTACACGGCGTTTGATCTGTGCGCCACGTCAAGTCGATGACGGGGCGGCAGGCGCAGAATACGGCATCAGAACACGAACAAGATATGCAGACTCAATGGGTTCGGAATATTTCTACATGATTTTCTCGCTGGTGATCGTCAGCGCGGTGCTGTCGGTCACGTTTTTCATGGCGTGGAAGAACTTCGGGCGAGAAGCGCATGCGCTGACCTGGTCGGTCGCGTTCCTTGCCGGCATGCTGCAGTGGCTCTGCGTTCTCAATGCGGGCAGGTTCCCGAGCATGGAGGCATACCTGCTGACGGAGAGCGCCTTCTCGCTGTCGCTGGTGATCCTCGGGCTCCGCGGCCACTGCCAGAGAACCGACTGCACCTTCCTGCCAAGGAACCTGTGGCCTTACGTTCTGCCCGTCTACTTGGTTGTCGCCTGGCATACCGTCGCCGATCCGCATATCGGAATTCGCATGGCGATGGTTCCCGCGTTTGCCGCTGTGACACTGTTGCTGTCGGCATACATGATCCTGAAGCATCGCGAAGACACGCGTCCCGCCGAATGGGCTGTTGTGGCCGCGCTGGTTGTATTCTCGATCATCGAGATCGTGGCAGCCTCGCTTGCCTTCATGCAGGGCGCAACCGGCGATGCCGCCATCGCTGCGGTGCACATGCACTTCAACTTCCTGACGCTTCCCGCGTGCTACGTCGCCATCTCGATGCTGGTCATCCTGATGATGGCGTCGGACATTTCCGCGAAGCTGAAGAAGATGGCAGTCCAGGACCAGCTCACCGGGTTGTTGAATCGCCGCGGCTTCGAAGAAAACGGCAGTCGTGCGTTTGCCGCCGCGCGCCGCGCCGGAACGCCCATGTCCATCATCATGACCGATATCGATCGCTTCAAGTTCATCAATGACAAGTACGGGCATGCTGTCGGCGATACGGCACTCATTCACTTTGCACAACTGGTCTCCGAGTCGCGGCGGGCCGAAGATGTCGTGGCGCGAGTGGGCGGTGAAGAATTCGCGGTGCTCCTGCCCGGCACCGGGCTGCGCGAGGCCATGGCGATCGCCGACCAGCTCTGCGCGAAGATCGGATCGACGCCCCTGGATACGACGGCTGTCGGACTGCCCATGACCTCGAGTTTCGGCGTTGCGGCCATCTCGGAAAACGACAAGTCGCTCAACGACATCGTGCTGCGCGCCGACCGGGCGCTGTACCGTTCGAAGCGCGCCGGCCGCAACCAGGTGGACCTGGAGTCGTCCCAGTTGATGCGTCGCGAAGACGGCACGCTCGTGCCCGTTGCTTTAGGATAAGCTATCGCCCAGCTCTGCTAAGAAGGACAAGAACATGTTGCTGACTGGCTTCCCGCGCATCCGACTGGCGCACCTTCCTACACCCCTCGAGTTCCTGCCGCGCCTGACCGAAGCGCTCGGCGGACCGGAGATCTGGGTCAAGCGGGACGACTGCACGGGTCTCGCGACGGGCGGCAATAAGACCCGCAAGCTCGAATTCTCGATGGGAGAGGCACTGGAGCGCGGAGCGGACACGATCATCACGGTCGGCGCCGTGCAGTCCAATCACGTCCGCCAGACGGCCGCTGCGGCCTGCAAGCTCGGCCTCAAATGCGAGGTGCTGCTCGAACACCGTGTCAGCGAACCGAGCGAGCTATACCGGACGTCCGGCAACGTGCTCCTCGACCGTATCTTCGGCGCGAACCTGCGCGAGTACGCCGCGGGCACGGACTTCGACCTTGCGATGGATG
>JAOUNK010000146.1 GCA_029881015.1 Gammaproteobacteria bacterium
GTATTTTCATCCCCAGTATGCCGGTCAAATGCTCAAGCCCCCGCACCCGGTCGCTCGACTGGCCTATGCGCTCGCCCTGTACGTCAACCCGAATAACCACGCCCTGGACGGGGGCCGCGCGAGCTCGGCGATGGAGAAGGAATGCATCGCCGACCTGGGTCGAATGTTCGGCTGGGAACAACCCCTGGGTCATCTCGCCGGTGGCGGCACGATGGCCAACCTCGAGGCGCTCTGGGTTGCCGGCCGCCTCAATCCAGGGAAACGCATCGTCGCGTCCGAGCAGGCGCACTACACGCACAGTCGCATTTCCGAAGTCCTCGGCCTTCCGTTTGCCGGCATACCAGCCGATACGAAGGGCAGGATGGACGTCCCTGCCCTGGAGAAACGCCTCGCCGCGGGCGATGTCGGTACGGTCGTCGTGACGCTCGGCACGACAGGCCTCGGCGCCCTCGACCCGCTCGCGGACATCCTGGCCCTGCGTGAGCAATACGAATTTCGCGTACATGCCGACGCTGCCTACGGTGGCTATTTCGGCCTGGCCGCGGAACTCGGCACGGAACAGAAAAAGCAGCACGACCTGTTGTGCGAGGTCGACTCCATCGTCATCGATCCTCACAAGCACGGGCTGCAACCCTACGGGTGCGGCTGCATCCTGTTTCGTGACCCCTCGGTCGGCACGCTGTACAAACACGAATCGCCATACACGTACTTCAGCTCGGGTGACATGCACCTGGGGGAGATCACGCTCGAATGCTCGCGTGCGGGCGCATCCGCCGTTGCCTTGTGGGCAACCCACAAACTTCTGCCGCCGGTTCGGGGTGGAGAATTTGCCGCCGGTCTCGACGCCGGGCTGCGCGCAGCGCGCGCGCTTTGGCTCGAACTCCACAAGAGCAGCTCGTATACACCGCTCATGGAGCCTGAACTCGATATCGTCGTCTATGCCGTCAATGCCGGTACGACGAGTGAGACGTCACGCCGGGCGCGTGAGGTTTTCGACGCGGCGGCGAAAAGAGAACTGCACCTTGCACTCGTGGAGTTGCCGACCGGGATTTTCTCCGCGTATGCGCCGCACGTCACGCTCGATTCCGCAACCGTCACGTGTTTGCGCTCGGCACTGATGAAGCCCGAACACGAAGAATGGATCGAACGGATTACAGCGCTGCTCGAAGCGAGCGCACAATAGCAAAGCCCAGGTAGAAGCAGGCGAAACCGCCGACGAGTGTCGAAAACAGGTAAGTGAACGAATAGAACAACTCGTTGCGCTGCAACATCGTGTTCAATTCCATCACCATGGTTGACAGCGTCGTGAAGCTGCCGCAGAAACCAATGGCAAAAAACAGGCGGTACTGGTCCGGAATAATCCCCGCGTCGTTGAACCAGGACGAATGCGCAATCAGGTGCGCGAGCATGCCCATGATCAGGCAGCCCACGAGGTTTGCCCCGAGCGTGCCCCAGGGGAAGGCAACATCGCGCTGCAAAAAGACGTTCAGCGAGAAACGCGCCATGGCCCCGAGCGCTCCGCCCACAGCCACGAACACGTAGGACCAGAATATCGGGTGCACGCTCAAGCCGCGTTCACCCGCGCCAGGGCGTCGCGATACTCTTGTTCCAGGCGCAGCACGACATCCCTTGTCGCCGGGATATCGTGGATATTGCCAACGCCCTGCCCGGCACCCCAGATATCCTTCCAGGCTTTCGCATCAGCCGCCGTGGCCTTGCCGAAATCCATGTCATCCTTGCTGCCCTCGGGCAGGTTGCCAGGGTCCATCCCCGCGCGCGCAATACTGCCGCCGAGATAATTGCCCTTGACCCCGGTGAACAGCGATGAATTGACGATATCGCTGGCGGTACTTTCCAGGATCATTTCCTTGTAGTCAGGCACCGCGCGCGCTTCTTCCGTCGCGATGAAGCGGGTGCCGCTGTAGGCGAGATCCGCGCCCATCGCCCTGGCTGCGAGGATATCGTCACCGCGAGAAATGGCGCCCGACAGGATCACCGTGCAATCGAATTCCTTGCGCAACTCACCGATGAGCGCGAATGGACTCAACGTCCCGGCATGACCGCCAGCACCTGCACAGACGGCGATAATGCCGTCGACGCCCTGCGAAACCGCCTTGCGCGCATGCCGCAGATTGATGACATCGTGAAACACGAGGCCCCCGTACGAGTGCACCGCCTGCACGATGTCGCGCGGCGGACTCAGGCTCGTGATAATGATCGGCACCTGCTCCGCAACGCAGACCTCCATGTCGGCCTGCAACCGCGGGTTGCTCGGGTGCACAATCTGGTTGACGGCAAACGGCGCGACCGGCTCATCCGGGTTTGCTTCGGCGTACGCGGCGAGGTCGTTCTTGATCTGCCGAATCCACTCCACCAGCACTTCCTGGGGCCGCGCATTAAGCGCCGGAAACGAACCGACAATGCCGGCCTTGCATTGTGCGGCCACGAGCTCGGGCCCCGAGACGATAAACATCGGTGCGCCGATCAGCGGCAGGCGTAACTTGCCAGCGAGTAAAGGGGGTAAAACCATTTATTGCTCCACGATAAAACTGGCCGTGCACTCGGCGACCAGCTCATTATCGGATTTCCGCCGCGCTTCGCCACGGATGATCATGAGACGACCCTTGCGTCTTTCGGTCCATCCCCGAAGGAGAACCGTCTGTCCCTCTCGAAGCGGTAGCCGGTAGCGTATTTCACACCGTCCGGTATGCGCCTTGAGACCCTGCCGATACGGAATGTTGCCCGTAACGTCATCCAGGGCTGAATAGATGATGCCACCATGCACGGTGTCTTCCCAGCTCAGGTGGTTTTCATTCGGCGTGAATTCAGCCGTGCAGGTATCTCCGTCGGCGTGATACGTGATGTGCAGGCCGATCGGGTTGTCCTTGCCACAGGCAAAGCACATACGCTCCGATGCATCTGGCTTGACCGCCAACGTGTCAGGGGACTTGCTGACTGATCGTCAGGGACACCGAGTTATTCTGCGCAGGTCGCACGATCATCGAGCCAAACCAGTCTCCCGACGCCGCCGCGGGACTGCCGGACAACGAGACGCGCGCCAGCAATTCAATTTCCGGGAACGCCGACAAATTTCGTCCTGCCACCATCGACTGGGCATCGCTCAGGGAAACCAGCATGGGTAACTCGCTCAGGCGGTGACGCGAAACAGCAATCGGTGGCGACGGTGCGGCCGGGTCGCGCGCGATAACAAAGACGTTCGCGTCTGTCGTAATCGCCGCCAGGGCTTCTGCAGACAGTGAGACGGTCGCCGAAATAACGGCATCATCCGGCACGGACTCGGTTGTCGCTGCTGCCGCCTGTGGCGTCGCGGGTTGTGCCGGCACCGGTTCCCCTCGCCACTCGGCGAGGCGCTGCTCCAGGATACCGCGGATATTATCCGGCGGATTCAATCCCAGGAGGATCTCCCAGCGGGCAGCGGCCGTCTCGGTGTCGCCACGATTGGCGGCTGCAAAACCCGAGTAGAACAAGGCGGCGGGATTGTTGGGGTCGAGCGCCAGTGCATTGTCCAACAGCGTCTCCGGCCGGCCCTCGATGGCGGTGCCGTCGCGGTTCAGCAAAGCCACAGCCAGGTCGACAAGGGTTTGCGCATCCTTGCCCTCTTCCAACTGCATCGTGCGTTCATAGGTCTCGACCGCGCCGATGAAGTCCTGCATGGCCATCTGCGTCCGGCCAAGCATCTTCCAGCCCGCGATGTCCTCCGGATTGGCTTCGAGGCGCTGCCGCAGAGAGGCAATGGCTTCGTCCATGCCCGGAAGTTCGGCATCGCTGCCGGCGGCGCCGCTGCGGCCCGACGGTACACCCGGGCTGCCGATCTGGTCGTACATGATTGCCGACAGCGCGACAACAAAGACGACGACCGTCGCCACACCCGGCGTGAGACGGTGTGATTCACGATACAACGGCCACGCCGCAAACGCGACGGCCAACAGGCAGAGTACGATAAGAATGGTCCAGAAGGTCACGCTATTGCCCCTCTTGCGTGATGTCGTCGTCAATCGGCAACGACATCCGGTGTTTCACAACGCGCGCAAGCGCATACCCGCCGAGCAGCACAAGCAGGAACGGAAAAATCCATAACAGGAGCGTCTTGCCGGTGGTCCGCGGCCGATACAGGGCGAACTCGCCGTACCGGACGACGAGGAATTCGGCGATCTGCTCGTCGGTCTGCCCTTCGTCAATCATGCGCGCAATCTCGCGGCGCAGGTCTGCGGCGAGCGTTACGTTCGAGTCCTTGATGCTCTGGTTCTGGCATTGCAGGCAACGGACTTCGGAGATGAGCTTTTCGTAGCGTGCCTGTAATTCCGGGTCATCGAAGCGCTTGCCCTCATCGATGGCAAAGGCCGATGACACGAGTAGTGTTGCTGCAACCAGTGCGAAGAGACGTTTCATTTCGCCGGACCCCCACTGTTGATGCGCGACTCGAATTCACGCTGCCAGATCACCCGGTCGAGCGGACCCAGGTGCTTGTAAATTACCGTGCCCTGGGGATCGACCAGGAAGGTTTCGGGTGCGCCATACACACCCCAGTCGATACCGACGCGGCCATCCTCGTCGTAGGCGGATGCGAGGTACGGGTCGCCGAGATCGTCGAGCCAGCGCATGGCCTCGAGGCGCGAGTCACGCCAGTTGATGCCGTAAATCGGGATCGCTTTCTGCGCCGCCAGCTCGAGCAGGAACGGGTGCTCGGCGCGGCACATGACGCACCAGGTTGCCCACACGTTGACGAGCGCGTAGTCGCCCGCCATCGTCGCGGTGCCGATGGTGACCTCCGGGTTCTTTAGCGTCGGCAGCTCGAACTGCGGCGCCGGTTTGCCAATGAACGGTGACGGCAGCGCCCGTGGGTCGCCGTGTTTCAGCCCCATCACGAGGAATACCAGCAGTGCCGCTACCGCGACAAGTGGCCAGACAAAGCGATTCATGCCGCAGCCTCCGCCGCCCTGGTCCTCGCCTCAGACTCACGACCGCTGCGCCGGTAGCGGCGGTCGCTGATCGCGATCAAACCACCCAGCGCCATGACCAGTGCCCCTAACCAGATAAAGCGAATCAGCGGCTTGTACTGCACCCGGACACTCCAGGCATTCTGGCCGAGCTGGTCACCCAGCGCCACGAACAGGTCCTTGTCCAGGCCGGCGCGAATGCCGGCTTCGGTCATCCAGCTCTTTTGCACGAGGTACTGACGTTTCTGGGGCCGAATCGTATCGACGAACTCGCCGTCACGGCGAATCTCGATCTCGGCTTCGATCGCCGAGAAGTTCGGTCCGCGCACATTGCTGAGTCCGACCATGTGGAATTCAAAACCACCAACCTCGATGGATTCACCCGGCTGCAGCGCCTGGTCCGATTCGATGCCGAAGGCCGACACGACCGTGACGCCAATGACGAACAAGCCCATGCCGAGATGCGCCACGGACATGCCGAGCGCCGAACGCGGAATGCCCGCGGTCCCTTTTTCGCGCAGCAGCGAACGTACCGGCTGGATCAGCGACGAGATGACAATCCAGGCGGCCGCGGAACAGCCGACGACCAGGAGGACGCTGATGCGGCCATAAATAAACAGCGGAATGACGACGCCCAGTACCAGGGAAACGATCGCCGGTATCCGTAACAGCCGCCACCACGATGCCGTCTTCTGCGTGCGCCATGCCGTGTGCATGCCCATGCCGAGCAATACGATCAATGGCAGCGTGGGCACGAGGAACGCGATGTTAAACCACGGCGGACCGATCGAAATCTTGCCACCGGTCATCATCTCGACCACCAGCGGCGCGAGCGTCCCGATGAGAACGAGGGCCGCTGCCACGACCAGCAGGACGTTGTTCAGCAACAGGAAGGTCTCGCGGGACAGCAGGCCGAAACCGGCGTCCGAATCGAGAGACGGTGCGCGCCAGGCGTAAAGGACGAGTGCGCCGATCACGACGACCGCGAGGAACGTAAGAATAAAGAAGCCGCGCGTCGGATCCGTGGCAAATGCATGGACCGAAACGATGATGCCCGAACGCACGAGGAAGGTACCCAGCAGGCTCAGGGAAAATGCCGAGATCGCAAGCAGCAACGTCCAGCTCTTGAACAAGCCGCGCTTCTCGGTCACGGCGAGCGAATGGATCAGGGCCGTGCCGATGAGCCAGGGCATGAACGATGCGTTCTCTACCGCATCCCAGAACCACCAGCCGCCCCAACCCAGCTCGTAGTAGGCCCACCAGCTGCCGAGTGCGATACCGAGCGTAAGAAACAGCCACGCGACCGTCGTCCAGGGACGCGTCCAGCGCGCCCATTTCTGGTCGAGGTCGCCGCTGATCATCGCGGCGATGGCAAACGCAAAGGCAACCGAGAAACCGACGTAGCCGATGTACAGCAGCGGCGGATGTATCGCGAGACCCGGGTCCTGCAACAACGGATTGAGGTCGCCGCCGTCGGCGGCCGCCGGTATCAGCCGATCGAAGGGATTCGACGTCAACAGCGCGAACAGCAGGAAGCCCACCGACAGGAAGCCGAGCACACCAATCACCCGCGCCGAGTACGCGTCCGGCAAATCGGCATTGAAATAGGCCACCGCGATGGTCCAGGCCGCCAGCACCAGGATCCACAACAGGAGCGAACCCTCATGGGCGCCCCATACGGCCGAGACCTTGTACAAGGTCGGCAAGGCAAGCTGCGAGTGATTCGCGACATACAGCACCGAGAAGTCGTCCGTCAGGAACGCGTACGTCAGGCAGGCGAACGCGATGGCAACGAACACGAAGTGCCCGGTCGCTGCCGTACGTCCCACGCCCATCATGGCTGTATTGCCACGATGTGCACCGACAAGGGGGAGTACGGTCTGGCAGACCGCCAGCGCCAGGGCCAGTATCAGGGCAAATTGCCCAATTTCAGGAATCACTGGTGCCGCACTCCGCTGAACCCTTGACCACGGCCTTCTGTATGTCCTGCTGGTGCTTGGACAACGAGTCCGCTACTTCGGGTGCCATGTAGTCTTCGTCATGCTTGGCCATGATCTTCTCGGCGACAAATATGCCGTCATCGTTCAGGCGGCCGTGCGCCACGACGCCCTGGCCCTCGCGAAAGAGGTCGGGAAGCACGCCCGTGTATTTCACGGGCACGGTACAGGCGGTGTCCGTTACTTCGAAACTGACATCGAGCGAGCCTGCGTCACGTTGCATACTGCCACCGACGACCAGCCCGCCGATGCGGAAATTACGCTCGGTCGGATGATTGCCTTTGACGACGTCCGAAATCTCCACGAAGAACATCATGTTGTCCTGGAAAGCCCGAAGTGTCAGTCCTGCAGCAATTGCGATGCCAAGCGCGGCCAGTCCAACGGCCAACATGCGTTGCTGTCTTGGTTTCATTCACGATCCTCTAGCGCCTTGAGGCGCACTTCAATATCCCGGTAAACGCGTTTATGCCTGAGGCGCGCACGCCAGTCTGAGAACACGACGATTACAAAGGCGAGCGCGAAGCAACTCCATACGTACGCGCCGTAACCACCCATCGCTAAACCGTCCATTACGCACCCCCCTGCGGCGACAGAATCATCTCTTTCACCCAACGGGTGCGGCGTTCACGGTACAGCACCTCTGTACGGATTCTCCGCAACAGCAGCGAGCCGAACATCAGCGTAAAGCCGAGCAGCATCGCAAACAGGGGAATGCGCATGTCCGCATCCATGGTGCCTTTCTTGAAAACCGTCTGCCCCTGGTGCAACGAACTCCACCATTCCACTGAGAAATGCACGATGACCACGTTGACGATGCCGACGAGCGCGAGTACGGCGCTGGCTTTATCGGCCTTGGCGGTGTCATCGATCGCGCTGCGCAGCGCCATGTAACCGAAGTACAGGAACAACAGGATGAGTTCCGATGTCAGGCGCGGGTCGCCCCACTCCCACCAGGTGCCCCACATTGGCCTGCCCCAGATCGCGCCCGTGCAAAGGGCAAGGAACGTAAACGCGGCCCCCAGGGGTGCGGCGGCGGCGGCCACGGCGTGCGACAGCTTGATGCGCCAGATGAGCCCGATACCCCCGGCCGTCGCCATGATCATGTAGGCCATTATCGACAGGTACGCCGAC
>JAOUNK010000477.1 GCA_029881015.1 Gammaproteobacteria bacterium
TTGTCGCCCGGTACGATGTCCTCACCATGGTCGCGACCGACGAACAGTGGGCCTCCGTGCAATAGGTTTCGGTGCAATACGGGCCGGCGCTCTATATAATGCGGCGCATTTTGCGGCACACAAAAACAAGGGATGCGCATGGCCAGGATCATCTACACGAAGACAGACGAGGCGCCCGCCCTCGCGACGTATTCGTTTTTGCCCATCGTAAAGGCTTTCACCGACGCTGCCGGAATCGAAGTGGAAACGCGGGATATCTCGCTCGCGGGCCGCATTCTCGCTACTTTCCCCGAGAACCTGACTGCCGACCAACGTGTCGACGATGCGCTGGCCGAGCTCGGCAAGCTGGCTAAAACGCCGGAGGCCAATATCATCAAGCTGCCGAACATCTCGGCGTCGATTCCGCAGCTCGTGGCAGCGATCGCGGAGCTGCAATCGCAGGGCTTCGATATCCCGGACTATCCCGAAGAACCGGCCAACGAGGCCGAAAAAGCAATCTCCGCCCGCTACGCAAAGGTCCTCGGCAGCGCGGTGAACCCGGTGCTGCGTGAAGGCAATTCCGACCGCCGCGTCGCCCTCGCCGTGAAGAATTTCGCAAAATCACACCCGCACCGCATGGGTGCCTGGAGTGCCGATTCGAAGTCGCATGTCGCTCACATGGCCGACAAGGACTTCTACGGCAGCGAGCAATCGGCCATCGTCGCCAAAGCCGGCAACCTGCGTATCGAGCATCGCGACGCCGATGGCAAGGTGACTGTGCTGCGCGACGCCGTTCCCGTACTCAAGGACGAAGTCGTCGATGCGAGCGTTATGGACTGCGCAGCACTGCAGTCGTTCTATGCCAGCGAAATAGACGCTGCAAGAGACGAAGGCGTCCTGTTTTCGCTGCATCTCAAAGCCACGATGATGAAGGTTTCGGACCCCATCATGTTCGGCCACTGCGTCCGCATCTACTACCGCGACGTATTCGAGAAGCACGCCGCCACCTTCGATGAGATCGGGGTTGATGCGAGCAATGGCATAGGCGATGTCTACGCGAAGATCGGCAACCTGCCGGCCGCGCAGCGCAGCGAAATCGAGGCGGATATCGCGGCGGTGTACAACACCCGCCCGAAGCAGGCCATGGTGGATTCGGACAAGGGCATCACCAATCTGCATGTGCCGAGTAACGTGATCATCGATGCGTCGATGCCAGCGGCCATTCGGACATCGGGCCAGATGTGGGGTCCGGACGGCGCGCTGCACGACACCAAGATGGTTATCCCGGATCGCTGCTACGCGGGCATCTACCAGGAGATCATGCAGAACTGCAAAGAGCATGGGGCCTTTGACGTCACGACGATGGGCAACGTCTGCAATGTCGGCCTGATGGCACAGAAAGCCGAAGAGTACGGCTCGCACGACAAGACCTTCGAGATCGTCGCCGACGGCAGCGTCGGCGTTGTCGACGAGGACGGCAACGTGCTCATGGAACATGCGGTAGGTGCAGGTGACATCTGGCGCATGTGCCAGACGAAAGACCTGCCGATTCGCGACTGGGTCAAGCTTGCCGTGACACGCGCTCGCGCAACCGGCTCCACGGCCATCTTCTGGCTCGACGAGAATCGTGCACACGACCGGAACCTGATCGGCCTGGTCAAGACCTACCTCGCCGATCACGACACCCTGGGCCTCGACATTCGCATCGAAGCCCCGGTGGCTGCCATGCGCTCGACGCTCGAGCGGGTCCGCGCGGGCGCAGACACGATTTCCGTGACGGGCAATGTTCTGCGTGACTACCTTACCGACCTCTTTCCGATTCTTGAGCTCGGTACGAGCGCCAAGATGCTGTCGATCGTCCCGCTGCTGTCGGGCGGCGGCCTGTACGAAACAGGCGCCGGCGGTTCAGCGCCGAAACACGTGCAGCAGTTCACGAAGGAAGGCCACCTGCGCTGGGATTCGCTCGGCGAGTTTCTCGCGCTGGCGGTCTCCATAGAAGATCTCGCCGACAAGACAGGCAGGCGGACCGCGCGCATTATCGCCAAGGCGCTGGACGAAGCGAACGGCCGCTACCTCGTGGAGAACAAGGGCCCGTCGCGCAAGGTCAAC
>JAOUNK010000147.1 GCA_029881015.1 Gammaproteobacteria bacterium
CGTCAGCGCCCTGCGGGAACTCGAGAGCAGCGGTATCCAGCTTGAATTTGCCGAGCAACCCGTACGCGGCAACGATGTCGAGGGCATGAAATACGTCACCGAGCGTGTGTCGACGCCGGTCATGGCCGACGAGAGTACGTTCGGGCCACAGGAGGTTATCGAGCTGATCCAGATGCGCGGCGCAGACATCATCAATATCAAGCTCATGAAGACCGGTGGCATTTCGAATGCGATCAAGATCGCGGACATCGCCGCGATTTACGACGTCGAATGCATGATGGGCTGCATGCTCGAGACCAGTATCGGCGTCTCCGCGGCCGCGCACGTTGCAGTCGCCAAGGCCAGCAGCATCACGCGCGTCGATCTGGATGCACCCTCTCTCGCGACGATCAACCCCGTCAATGGCGGCGTTCGCTTCGACGGTGCCGAGATTTCCATTTCGGACGCGCCCGGGCTCGGTGTCCAGAGCATCAGCGAACTGTCGATGCTCGACTTCGATAAAGCGGCCGGATCCTGAGCAGGCGTTGCGGGCCCTGGATGATCACGGCATGGCAACAGCGACTCTGGCTTTCCACGATACTGCTGTTCGCAGTAGCGGCGTGTACCGGGGACAAGGCTGTCCCTCTGACCACGGTCGGCACACCCGGCTGGTCGACCGACGTCATCGGAGTCGATGAGGTGCACCTGTCCGTCAATTACTGGATAGATCGGGAGGCTGAGCCGGATGCCGTGCTTGCGGAGCAGTCGGATATCGAGGTTTTCGTGCGCAACGCCTTCGAGGTCGATCCCAGCATGGTCGACCTTGCCACTTACCCTGAGACATTGCCAGGTACCCGGGTGGCCCAGATCATTCGGTCACTGAGCAAGCCCTCGAGCTATCCGCTGTCGTTCCGCGATGGCGGCCTGGTGAGCGACGACGACTACGCCCGTTATACGGCGGGCATCGATCTCCCGCGCGTAGCCGAGACCGTAGATGTCCGCTTCGGTATGGTCGTCGAGCGCGCCGACATGCGGACCTGGCCGACCAGCGACATCGTCTACAAATCGGTGGAAACCATCGACCTCGACCGCTTCCAGGAGAACGGCCTGTTTCCGGCCGACATCGTCGTCGTGCTTCACGAGAGCGCCGACGGCCGATGGTACTTTGTGCAGTCCTACAACTACGCGGCCTGGGTGCGCCGCGACAGTATCGCCATCGGCAATCGCGAGGAGATTCTCGAATTCCAGCATGCGGAGCCGTTTCTCGTCATCGCGGGGAGCCGGGTCACAACCAACTTCAGCCCGCTCGCACCCGCCGTTTCCGAACTGAAACTCGAGATGGGTACGCGCCTGCCGCTGGTAGATCCCGACACCGTGAACCACAACGTCGATGGCCAGAATCCTTTCGCCAGCTATATCGTGCGTCTGCCGACGCGCACGGTTAATGGCGCGCTGGAAATCCGCAACGCATTGATCGCCCGCAGCCAGGATGTGCGCGTGGGCTACATGCCCTACACCCGGCGCAACGTCCTGCACCAGGCATTCAAGTTCCTGGGCGAGCGCTACGGCTGGGGGCATTCCTACAATGCGCGCGACTGCACCGGCCTCGTGCAGGAAGTTTACAAAACCTTCGGCTTCGCCCTGCCCCGCAATTCAGGGCAACAGGGTTCGAGCCCGATCGGCGAGAACATCCGCTTTTCGCCGGACGCCCCCGCCGAGGAAAAGCTAGCAACCCTCGCCGGCGCCGAGGTGGGCGACCTGCTCTATTCCAAGGGCCACGTGATGATGTACCTGGGGATGGTCGATGGCGAGCCGTATGTCATCCACGACCTGTCGGGATCCGGTTGGACCGATACCGACGGCAATTTCCAGCAAGGCGTTCTGAACGGGGTGTCCGTAACGCCATTGCGGCGTGTCAATACATCGCCCGAAGCGACCTACTTCGAAGAGATGTACGCCATCAAACGCCTTCGCTAAATGCGCCGCGCCGCTCGACAAAAACCGTCGGTCGCTGTCGTCAACTGCGGCAGCCGCAAAGTCCCGGAAATCGCGGCGATGCTCGATGCCCTTGGCGCGGCGCCATTTGTCATCCAGCCCGGGGAGTTACCGTCAATCGGCGACAGGATGCCTGACGCGATCGTGCTGAGCGGCAACCCGGCCCTGATCAGGGACACCGGAACAGAATTCCTCTCCGACTACGAGATCCTGCACGAGGTCGACGTCCCGGTCCTCGGGATCTGTTTCGGCCACCAGGTCATCGGGTTGCTGCACGGTGCCGCTGTCAGCACGGGTCCGGAGGATCGCGAGTCGCGATCTCTCGAGATACTCGCCGAGCATCCGTTGTTCGACGGCCTGGCCACGGGCGCCGGGTTTGTCGAGGATCACACGGAAGAAATTTCCCTGCCGAGCGGTTTCACCTGCCTCGCACGTTCGTCGCATTGCGAGAACGAGGCCATGGCGCATCCCGACCGGCCGCTCTTCGGCGTACAGTGCCACCCCGAGATCTCCGGCGAGAACGGCAGGCGACTGTTCGCGAATTTCCTCGACATCGTCGCCAGCCGGACACCGCAGTTGCGGCCGCCGCGGCTCAGGCAAGGGGCGCGCATCGGCGTGGTAAACCCAGCCTACTGGCTGGAGGACGAGCGCCGGCAGCGCGCCACCTCGGTATTCGAAAACCTGGGCTACAAACTCGTCCCGGGACGCTCGACACAACTTCGCCAGGACCTCTTCGCCGGCTCCCCGGAGGCACGTGCTGAAGACATCATGACCATGTTCGAAGACCCGTCGATTGACGCCATGCTATGTGCTCGTGGTGGCTACGGCGGCAACCGGGTCCTGCCGCTGCTTGACTACGACGCCATCCGCGCAAACCCGAAGATCTTCATCGGTTACAGCGATACGACCGGGGCATTGGCGTCGATTGCACAGCGATCGGGGCTGGTTACTTTCCACGGGCCAATGCTGACGACCTTCGGCGAGCAGACCATCGATTACAACCTTGAGGTGTTGCAGCAGGTTCTCTCCGGCGATCCCGGGGTGCGCATTGCTTCGACCGCCGCGTGCCCGGCGCGCGTCCTCAAACCGGGTATCGCTCGCGGGCCGTTGTGGGGAGGAAACCTGACGCTGGTCAATGCCCGGCTCGGCACGCCGGAGCAGATCGATACGCGTGGCGCGATTCTTTTCCTTGAAGACATCGATGAGAAGTTGTACGCCTTCGATCGCATGCTGTGGCATCTGCGCGCCAGCGGCAGCCTCGATAACATCGCGGGCCTCGTCCTTGGCGAGATGCTGGAAATGAGCGACACCGCCGTGCCCTTTGGCAAGGACATCGACGCGATTGTGCTCGATGTCTGCAGCGACTTCGAGTTCCCGATTGTCAGCAACTTCCCCTGCGGCCACGGCGACTACCAGGCCACCCTGCCCGTATCGCACGAGGTCGTACTGGATGCGACAGCCGCTGACCCCTTCATCCTGATTCCGGAATCCCCTGTGTCATGATAGGCCGACGACGGAGAACTGAGCATGCTTAACTACATCTGGTTCGGAATGATGGCTATTGCTGTCGCCGCCGGGATTTACAATGGCAAGATCGATGCCGTTACCGAGGCAGCCATCGACATGGCCAAGATCTCTGTCGAGATCGCGATCGGCCTGATCGGCATCATGGCGTTGTGGCTCGGCATCATGAAGATTGCCGAAAAATCCGGACTGATCCGGATCATCGCGAAGCTCCTGCGACCGATCACGATACGGCTCTTTCCCGACGTGCCGGAGGATCATCCCGCAATCGGCTCGATCGTCCTCAACATGTCGGCGAACATACTCGGTCTCGGCAATGCGGCAACGCCGCTCGGCCTGAAGGCGATGGAGGAATTGCAGGAACTCAACGAACGGAAGGACACCGCAACGAATTCAATGGTCATGTTCCTGGCCATCAACACATCGAGTGTGCAGCTGATCCTGCCGGCGACCGTTGTGGCCCTGATGGGTGCAACTGCCAGCGAAATCTTCATCACGACGATACTGGCTACCTCGTGTTCGACGATTGCCGCCATCGCCGCGGTTAAGTTCCTGGAAAAGCGCAAGCGTTTTGCCATGGAGACCGAGGGAGACTCGAATGATTGAAGTCGTCGTCGGCGGCCTGAGCGAGGTCGCGAAGTACATTATTCCCACGCTGCTCGTGGGCATCCCGTTTTACGCATTGGCATTTCACAAGGTTCCGGTGTACGAGGTATTCGTCGAAGGCGCCAAGGATGGCTTCACGATCGCTGTCCGGATCATTCCGTACCTTGTCGCCATCCTGGTTGCCGTGGGCATGTTCCGCGCGTCCGGCGCGCTCGACCTGTTGCTCGGCGCGCTTGCACCAGTGCTCGATTTCGTCGGCTTCCCGCCCGAGAACCTGCCGCTCGCGCTGATGCGTCCGTTGTCGGGCAGCGGATCGCTGGGCTTGCTGACCGACCTTGTCAATGAACACGGCGCGGATTCCCTGACCGCCAAGATCGGTGCGACGATGTACGGTTCGTCCGAAACGACGTTCTACGTGCTTGCCGTCTACTTCGGCTCGGTCGGCGTCGTCCGCAGCCGACACGCCGTTCCCGCAGGCCTGTTCGCCGACGCGGTTGGCGCCATAGCAGCCGTGTTCTTCTGCAAGCTCCTGATCGGCTGAACTGGGTATCCA
The DNA here is from genome assembly GCA_029881015.1 of Gammaproteobacteria bacterium. Lineage (GTDB taxonomy): Bacteria > Pseudomonadota > Gammaproteobacteria > Steroidobacterales > Woeseiaceae > UBA1847. The sequence goes on from JAOUNK010000147.1 coordinate 4,658, forward strand.
GAAACAAGGTGACAGTCACCCTATTACCATTGCTGGAAACAAGGTGACAGTCACCCTATTACCATTGCTGGACACCCAAAATAGGGTGACTGTCACCCTGTATTATTTGCGGGGAACGCGGGCCGAGACGCTCGTCAACAGCTCGTAGCTGATGGTACCCGCGCGTGCGGCGACCTCGTTGACGCTCACGTTGCCGCCCCAGAGTTCCACGGTGTCGCCGATCGCCGCGCCCGGGTGCCCGGTCAGGTCAATCGTGAGCATGTCCATCGATACGGTCCCCGCCAGCGGCGCCACTCTGCCATTGACCCATGTCGGCGTGCCGTTCGGTGCATGGCGCGGATAGCCGTCGGCATAGCCGATGGCGACAGTCGCCACGAGCGACGGACGCTCGGCCGTCCAGCGCGCTCCGTAGCCTACTGACTCGCCGGCCCGTAACTCGCGCATGGCGACAATCTCCGAGCTGAGCGTCATGGCTACCCGCAACCGGCTGTCGACACCGGCTGATTCACCGGCCATTGGCGACGCGCCATAAAGCATGATGCCGGGCCGGATCCAGTCGGCGTGGCTCGCCGGCCAGGCGAGTATCCCGGCCGAATTGGCGATGCTGCGCGGCAGATCGATTCCGGCCGTGCAGGCAGCAAAGACATCCAGCTGCTTTTCTGTCGCCGCATTGTCCGTCTCATCGGCACAGGAGAGATGGGTGCATACAGCCTGCACATCGACCCCACCTTCGCGGAGCTGCGTCACGACTGCGGCCAGGCGGTCCGGCGCAAGGCCCAGGCGCCGCATGCCGGTATCCGCCTTGACCCAGACCGGCACTCTGGCCTGCAAGGCGTCCCGCACCTGCGCTTCGCAGTGCACCATGAGCGTGAGCTTGAGAGATGCCGCTGCCTCGTAAGCCTTCGGGCTGGTCGCGCCTTCAAGGACAAGCACGGTCTGGCCGAAACCGCCTGATCGCAGCTTCACGGCCTCGTCAACGGTAGCGACCGCAAAGGCTGAAGCGCGACTGCGCAGGGCCTCCGCGACACGCAGCATGCCATGACCGTAGGCGTTTGCCTTGATGACGGCGATGCACTGCGATTGCGGTGCCAGCGCGCAGGCGAGATCGTAGTTCGCACGCACGGCATCGAGATCAATTCTTGCCAGGGTATTGCGATACATAATTAGTCGTCGATGACCCGGGTCAGGGCAAGATCCGTGAAGTCCCAGTCAGACTCGTCCGAGACCTGTTCGACGTGCATCGCTCCGCTGGACCCGTCCTCGCCGATAGCGAAACTCACCCAGGCATCTGCTTCGAGCGTCCGGTCGCTCCAGTAGGCGTAGAACGTGTTTCCCTCGTAGGGCCAGAGTCGACCTTTCATGCGTGGTGATTTCGCCGACACGAACCAGAGCTCATCGCCCTGCACCTCTATCGTTACGTCGCCGAACCAGGGATCCCGGTACGTACCCGCATACGTCCAGAGTTCCTCGGCGACACTGCCATTTTCAAAATCAATGACGACCGGCTCAGCCTGCGCCTCCTGGCCTGGCGGCGGCTCCTCGTCGCGGGCAAAGTACGCGACCCAATCGACGTCGCGAATACCCATGTAGGGCTTGACGATGCCGTGCACGATCGCGTCCCGGGCATCGCCGGCAGAGGCATTAACCATCACCACCACGCCGAGGTCGAGTTCGGGGATCAGCGTGACCTGCGCTCGGAACCCCGTGTAACTGCCCGTATGCGAAACCTCTTTATAGCCATGCACGTCGGCGAGCCGCCAGCCGAACCCATAGCCGCGGAAATTCGTGCGATCGCGCTCATACTGCTCCCGGCTCGGATAAAGGATTGCGTGCGGCTGCCACATGACCTGACTTTGTTCCTCGCTGAACACGCGCGTGCCGTCAGGTAACACGCCGCGTGCGAGTTGCAGTTGCACCCATTTGAGCATGTCGCCGAGACTGCAGCGTATGCCTCCCGCGGCCGCGGCCACATCGACCTTGGCGCTCACCCGGTTGCGATCCACAACCTGCAGTGTCTCGTCCACGACCAAATGCGGTGCAGCCACGTTGCGCATCGCCGCTTCGGGAATGTTGCCGGCAAAGCAGGAACCGGCCCCCAGCGGCTCGAGGATGCGCTCGCCGACGAAATCCTCCCACTCGACACCGGTCACGGCCGGCACCAGCTCGCCCGCCACGAGATACAGCAGGTTGTCGTAAGCATAGCCCGTGCGAAACCCGGTCTCGCCCTTGAAGTAACGCAGGCCCGCGATAATGTCAGCGCGCGAAAAATCGTTCGGCTTCGGCCAGAGCATCAGGTCGCCGGCATAGGGTTCCAGCCCACTCCGATGCGCCAGCAGGTCGGTCACCGTGAATTCCTGCGTGACCCAGGGATCGTAGAGCGCGAAGGCCGGGATATGGTCGACCACCTTGTCACCCCAGCTCAGCTTGCCCTCGTCGACAAGGATCGCGAGCGATGCCGCTGTGAACGCCTTGCTCGTCGAAGCGACGCGAAACAGGGTCTCCAGGTCGACGCGTGCTGCCAAGCCGATTTCGCGCACGCCGTAGCCTGCCGCATGCACGACAACGCCATCCTTGACGACGCCGACTGCGGCCCCGGGAACCGCGAACTCCTCCATCGCACGCATCACGAGGGTGTCGATCTCCTGCGGCGAGAGCTGCGTCTGGGTTGCACAACCGCAAAGGAGCGACAGAACCATAATGGTGGACGCGCTGCGGCGAGATAAGCTCATAGAATCAACCCGGCCATAGAGATCAGATCATTACGATACCGGCTACCACGTACATGACAAGCGCAATCGAGCCCGCCGCCACCGCATAGGGCAACTGCGTGCGTACGTGTTCCAGGAGGTCGCAGCCCGACGCGATGGCGGACACGGCCGTCGTGTCCGAGATCGGCGAACAGTGGTCGCCGAACACGCCACCGCCGAGAATCGCCGCAAGCAGCAACGACGGGGGAAGATCCAGCGACATCGCGAGCGGCATGCCGAGCGGCACCAGGATCGCGAACGTTCCCCACGAAGTACCGGTCGAAAATGAAATCAATGCGCCGGCGAGAAACAACAATGCCGGGATCAGGAAGTGCGGTAGGTGACCGCCGACGATCTTTGCAATGTAAGCACCCGTACCCAGGACGCCCAGGCTCTGGCCGAGTGCCAGCGCCAACAACAGGATCGCGACCAGCGGCAACAGGTCTCCCATACCCTGCATGGCGATCTTCACGAGGCGGATATGCGTGAAACGCCTGCTCGCGAGCATCATGAAATAGGCGACCAGCGTCGCGAGCGTCGTCGCATACAGCACCGACTTCGAGCCGCTGCCCTCGGCCAGGTTGCCGTTGCCCGTCCACAGCATGAAGCCGATCATGCCAAAGATCATGACCGCGAGCGGC
>JAOUNK010000268.1 GCA_029881015.1 Gammaproteobacteria bacterium
AATTGGGTCTCGTGGTCGATCGTTCGGGGCCGACGACGCTCACCGTACGCGAAGTGCCGGCGCTGCTGCGCAATGCCGATGTCGAATCGCTGCTGCGCGATGTGCTGTCGGACATGTCCGAGTCCGGACGCAGCAATCGAATCGACGACGCGAGCGACGATTATCTCGCCACGATGGCCTGCCATCACTCGGTTCGTGCCAATCGCCTGCTTGGCATTGAGGAAATGAACGCCTTGCTTCGTGAAATGGAGCGCACGGAGCGCGCTGACCAGTGTAACCACGGTCGCCCGACGTGGACGACCATCACGATGGCCGAACTCGACCGCCTGTTCCTGCGCGGCCGCTGATACCAGGCATGAAGCGAACAGCGATCCTCCTGATGGGTCCGACGGCAACGGGCAAGACCGACCTTGCTATCGGCCTGTGCACACGTTTTCCCTGCGACGCCATCAGCGTGGATTCGGCACTGGTTTATCGTGGCATGGACATCGGTACGGCCAAGCCCGATCCGGATACGCTCACCCGCACGCCGCATCGCCTCATTGATATACGCGAACCGGAAGAGAGTTACTCCGCTGGTGAGTTCGTGCGCGATGCGTACCGGGAAATGGATGACATCCTCGCGGCGGGCCGCATCCCCTTGCTGGTCGGCGGGACGATGATGTACTTCCGCGCGCTGACGGAGGGGCTCGCGACGCTGCCGGTGGCCAGCGACCGGATCCGGCAGGCCATCGATGCCGAAGCCGAAAAGGTGGGCTGGCCGGCCATGCATGCAGAACTCGAGACGATCGACCCGGCGGCGGCGGCGCGCATCAAGCCCAATGACCGGCAGCGCATCCAGCGCGCGCTGGAGGTTTATCGTTCAAGTGGTAAACCATTATCGGAGTGGCAGCGCACGGCCGCGCCACCGAGAGACGACATCGAGTACCTTAAGGTCGGACTGAACATCGAACCGCGATCGTTATTGCATGACCGGATAGCGCAGCGACTGGACCAGATGGTCGCCGACGGTTTTCTCGAGGAATTGCAGCGACTCCGGGCCAGGCAAGGGCTGACGGGCGACTGTCCGGCCATGCGCTCGGTCGGTTATCGCCAGTTCTGGCGGCATCTCGATGGCGAATTCAGCCTGGAAGAGGCGCGCAACCGGGCATTGTTTGCAACACGGCAGCTTGCGAAACGGCAGATCACCTGGCTGCGGTCCGAGACGAATGTTTTCCTCGTCGATCCCCTTGAAGCCTGCGCAATCGATGCCATATCGGCTTTTCTGGCGCAGTCCCTGTGATAGACTTTTTAAACGCTTAGGCTGAAGACCGCCGTTAGGGCACCCCGGCGCCACCGGGACGCGGTTTTCAAAACGAATAAGAATAAGGAGACCCAATATGGCTAAAGGGCAAACGCTTCAAGATCCCTTCCTGAATATCCTGCGTAAGGAAAAAGTTCCCGTTTCGATTTACCTCGTCAACGGTATCAAGTTGCAGGGACAGGTCGACTCGTTTGATCAGTTTGTGGTCTTGTTGAAAAACAGCGTAAACCAGATGGTATACAAACACGCTATTTCGACAGTCGTTCCGTCGCGTAACGTTCGCCTGCCGTTGCCGGGCGACGAATCGGGAGATGGTGACGAGTAAGTCCTCACTGCAGGGTCCGATCCGGGAGGTCGTGATTGTTTGAACGACCGCAAAGTGGCGAGCAAGCCGTGCTGGTCCACGCAAGTACCGACGGATTACCTGACCAATCTGAACGCGAAGAGTTTGCCGAACTGGCCCGGTCCGCGGGCGCAGTGATTGTCGGCGAACTCGTCAGTTCTCGACGCCGGCCCGATCCCCGTTTGTTTATCGGCAAGGGCAAGCTCGACGACCTGCGCAAGCTGATCGACGACAACGACGCGGAACTCGTGATCTCCTCGGCGGCGCTGAGTCCCAGCCAGGAACGCAATCTCGAGAGAGAGTTGCGATGCCGCGTACTGGATCGCGCCGGGCTGATTCTCGATATTTTCGCCCAGCGTGCCCGCAGTTTCGAAGGCAAGTTACAGGTCGAGCTGGCACAACTCCGGCACCTGTCCACGCGGCTGGTGCGCGGCTGGACTCACCTCGAGCGCCAAAAAGGTGGTATCGGCCTGCGCGGTCCTGGCGAAACGCAGCTCGAGACGGACCGGCGCCTCGTTGGCAAGCGCATTCGGCAGCTGACAGAGAGGCTCGAACACGTCGACATGCGGCGGAAGATCAATCGCCGCAACCGCATGCGCGCGGAGATACCGACGGTTGCGCTCGTTGGTTACACGAACGCCGGCAAGTCGACGCTGTTCAATGCCCTGACTGACGCCGGTGTGTACGTGCAGGACCAGCTGTTTGCCACGCTGGATCCCACGGTCAGGCGCCTCGAGTTACCGGACGGGGATCCCGTGGTGCTTGCCGACACGGTCGGCTTTATCAGGGACTTGCCGCATGAATTGATCGCCGCGTTCCGGTCGACCCTCCAGGAGGCTCGGGAAGCAGACCTGATCCTGCACCTGATCGATGCCAGTGATCCCAACCGCTGGCAACGGATCCGGCAGGTTAATTCGGTACTCAAGCAGCTCGATGCCGACCAGGTACCGCAGATCCGGGTGTACAATAAGATCGACAAGCTGGAAAGGAAACCGCGCGTCAGGAACCACAAGCAGGGTACAGGGCGCGCGGTGTGGATTTCGGCTGTCACGGGAGAGGGGCTCGATCTGCTCAAGGATGCCATCGCCCGGCAACTGCAACAGGAAACCGTGCATCGCCACATACACCTGGAACCTGCCCAGGGCCGGCAACGTGCCAAACTATTTGAGCTCGGTGCTGTCCTTGGTGAGGAGCTTCTCGAAGATGGCGGCTGGATGCTCGAACTGAAAATGACAGAAAAGGACTTGCGGCGATTCCTGAAGCATGAAAATCTCGCCGAGGAACACCTGGCGTCGGTCGCTGCGAAGCAACCGGCACCTGCAGCTAATGAGTGAATGACATTATGGCGTGGAACGAAGACGGAAACGGTAAAGATCCCTGGAAACGCGACGGGAAGCAGCCCAACGATCTGGATCAGATCGTGCAGGACTGGCAACGGCGGTTTGGCAGCATCCTGGGTGGCGGCAATCGCGGCGGCGGTGGCGGTGCGGGCGGCATTGCGCTCATCGTGCTGCTGATTATCGCCTGGGGCCTTAGCGGCCTGTACCGGGTCGACGCGGCGGAGAGGGGGGTCGTGCAACGTTTTGGCGCTTATATGGAGCCCGTAACGATGCCGGGTCTGCGCTGGCATCTTCCGTTTCCAATTGAAACCGTCGATGTCGTCAATATCGAGGCGGTGAACGATTTCAACTACTCGACCGAGATGCTGACGGCCGACGAGTGGTATGTGTATATCGATATTGCCGTCCAGTACCGACGGACGGACCCGGTCAAATTCAGCTTCCTGGTCGAAGACCCCGAGCAGACGCTCCAGGACGTTACGGAAAGCGCGCTCCGAGGCGTGGTCGGGACCAGTACGCTCGAGTCACTGATCGGTGAGCGCCGCGGAGAAATCCCGGCGAGGACGATCGAGGAGTTGCAGGCCACGTTGAACGCCTATGGCGCGGGCCTGACCGTGACGTCGATCAATATCGAAACCGTCAACTATCCGTCGGCTGTGGAAGAGGCCGTGGCCGATACGCAGCGCGCACGCAACGATCGAGAGCGTTACCAGCAGGAGGCACAAAAATACGCGAACGACATCGTGCCGAAGGCGCGAGGACAGCGCGAACGGGTGTTGCAGGATGCGGAGGCCTACCGCGAACGCGTCATTGCCGAGGCCGAGGGTAATGTCTCTCGGTTCGAGGCGCTGCTGACCGAATACAAGAAGGCGCCCCGGGTGACGCGGGATCGCCTTTATATCGAAGCCGTTGAGCGCGTTTACGGCGATTCGGCCAAGGTCATCATCGACACCGATGGCGGCGGCAATCTCCTGTACCTGCCATTGAACGAGATCATGAACCGGTCGGGTATCCAGTTCCCGGCTGCCGAACAGAGCAACGATCCGGATGCGGCTGTCGGGAGGACTGAATCAGATGCCCGACAGGAGCCACGAGACGCGCGCGAGAGGGGGTCACGCTAATGGGTAACAAAGGTGTTGGAACAATGCTGGGCGTCGGCCTGATCGTCATCGTCGTCTTTCTCTCGGCTTTTTCGGTCAACGAGCGCGATCTCGCCATCAAGCTGCGTTTTGGTGAAGTGCGGGAGGCCAATTACAGCCCCGGTCTTCACTGGAAGATCCCGGTCATCGAAACCGTTCGCAAGTTTCCGCGGCGAATCCTCAAGATCGACGACGCTCCGCAGGAAGTGTTTACGCTGGATCGCCAGAACATGACGGTCGATTTCTTCGTGAAGTGGCGCATCGTTGACGAGGTCAGCTTCTATACGTCGACCGGCGGTGTGCAGCAGGTCGCGGAAGATCGCCTGCGTGAGATCATCAAGAACTCCGTGGTGACCGAGTTCGGTAAACGCTCTACGCGCGAGGCTATTTCCGTAGAGCGCATGGAATTGATGCGCGACATGCTGGCACTGGCCCGTCCGACCGCCGAGGGACTGGGCGTCGAACTCGTGGACTTTCGTGTGAAACAGGTTGAGTTCGTTGCGCGGGTCCGTGAGTCTGTCTATGAGCAAATGCGGGCCGAACGCGAGCAGCTTGCCGCGCAGACCCGTGCGGAGGGGCGCGAGGCTGCAGCGCTCATCACCTCGACGGCGGACAAGGACCGTACGGTGATCCTCGCCGATGCCGATCGTCAGAGCCAGATCATTCGCGGTGAGGGTGACGCCCGAGCTGCCGAGATCTACGCCAATTCGTACATGAAAGACC
>JAOUNK010000371.1 GCA_029881015.1 Gammaproteobacteria bacterium
TTCTATGCGTTCTATCGCAGTATCAACGCGTACAAGAATGCCATTGGCAAACACGGTGACGTTCTCGTCCTGGATCCGAACAACGAGTTCTTCCGCTACCTGAACCAGTCGGACGGTGAACGATAGCCACTGAGATCTTCACGGCAATCGCCCTTGTGCTCATTATCGAGGGCATGTTGCCGTTCATCTCCCCGCAAAAATACCGCCAGATGGTGGCGGAAATTACGCGCCTGAGTGACAATCACATCCGCAATATCGGCCTGGTGATCATGGCGATTGGTCTTACGGTGCTGTTCGTTGTGCGCGGTTGAGCGCCGGTACCATTTGAAACGGGAAAATCATGGGTAAGAACGTTGTTGTCATCGGCACCCAGTGGGGCGACGAGGGCAAAGGGAAGATTGTCGATCTGCTGACGGATCGCGCGGCGGCTGTCGTACGTTTCCAGGGCGGCCATAATGCCGGGCACACGCTCGTCATTGATGGCGTGAAGACCGTTCTGCACCTTATCCCGTCCGGCATTCTTCGCGATGGTGTGCACTGCCTGATCGGCAACGGCGTGGTGCTGGCACTCGATGCGCTTATTACGGAAGCCAACGCACTCGTCGAGAGCGGTGTACCGGTCTTCGAGCGACTGCGAATAAGCCCGGGGTGCCCGCTCATTCTGCCGTCGCACGTGGCGCTCGATGCAGCACGCGAGAAGGCACGGGGCGCGAGTGCCATCGGTACGACGGGCCGCGGTATCGGGCCTGCGTACGAGGACAAGGTGGCCCGTCGTGCGTTGAGAGTCTCCGACCTGTTCGTCCGCGAGAACTTCGCGTCCAAACTGGGTGAGGTCCTGGATTACCACAACTTCCTGCTGAAAAACTATTTCCGCGCCGATACGGTGGATTTCGCAAGGACCCTGGACGAAGCGATGGAGTATGCACAGATCGTTGCGCCGATCACGGCCGACATCACGCAGATCCTTCAGGATCTCGCGGATTCCGACACGAGCATCCTCTTCGAGGGCGCGCAAGGCAGCTTCCTCGACATCGATCACGGCACGTACCCGTTCGTTACGTCGTCGAATACCGTAGCCGCAGCGGCGAGTACGGGCACCGGAATCGGGCCGCGCAATCTCGATTACATCCTGGGCATCGTCAAGGCCTACACGACCCGGGTTGGCGCCGGACCCTTTCCCACGGAGCTGTTTGACGAGCAGGGCGCGCATATTGCGAAGGTGGGTGCCGAGTTCGGTGCGACAACGGGCAGGCCAAGACGGTGTGGCTGGTTTGACGCTGTTGCCTTGCGGCGCTCAATCGTCAATAGCAGCGTATCCGGACTGTGCGTGACCAAGCTGGATGTTCTCGACGAACTGGAGACCATCCAGATCTGTGTCGGGTATTCGATCGATGGTCAGCCCATCGCGGGCCTGCCGGTCGTCGTCGATCGCTTCGCCGAGTGCAAACCGATCTACGAGGAATGGGCGGGCTGGCAGTCGTCGACGGTGGGTATCACCAATTTCGCCGACTTGCCGGAAAAAGCACGGGCTTACCTGGCCCGGATCGAAGAGCTGGCCGGTGTTCCCGTCGACATTATCTCAACGGGGCCGGATCGCGAGCAGACGATTATCAAAACGCATCCGTTTGAGTAGCAGTAGCCCCAGAAGCCACAGCGATATCGCTCCACCGCCGCCGCCACTTCCCGTGGCGTTAGCTGTCACCGTCACGGCTACATCCGCAGAGTCGTTGAGGCCGGATGGGTCGGTCACGGCAAGGTTGAAGCGGAACAACGTATCCGAGGTTACCGAGGGGGCCGTGAATGACGCGCTCGACGTATCGGCGCCGCTCAGCGTCACCATCGGACCCGTCGTCTGCGTCCAGCTGTACGTCAGAGAATCGCCGTCCGGATCGTTCGAACTCGTCCCGTTCAGGGTAACCAGTGTACCAATGCCTACCGTCTGGTTGGCACCGGCCACCGCATTCGGGGCCGCATTGGACCCGCTGCCGTCAAGAATATCAACGCGCAACATCGTGTTCGCATCGAGCATCGCACCGCTCGCGTTACTCAGCGTGAGCTCGATGAATTCGTCGGCCTCACCGGTGCCGTCGTTGGCGATCGTGTATTCGATCCACCTGGGATCCGCGTCACCGTCGGCCCAGTTCAGTGAACCACTGGCCGGGCCCGTGTAGTCGCTGCCTGCGTCTGCATTGCCGCCCGTGATGGCGAACGCAACCGACGCAGCGCCGATCGCGCTGCCCCTTCGCTGTACGACGACGACCGCCGTGCCAAAGCCACGTTCCGCAATTTCTGCTCGATCCGTCGAGAAGCCAATGGTTGAGGTACTGCCCGGATCGCTCACGTACAGGCTGGCGAGGCTTGGCGACGACAGCGTTGCACCGCCGGCCGGCGCGGTCAGCTTGATCATGATGCGCTCGAGTCCTTCCGCAGCGCCATCGTTGTTCAGCCCCAGGCTGATCAACTTGTCGGCAGCATCGCCTGCCGGCCAGTTCAATGTACCGCTCGCGATGCTGACATCGGCCAGTGAGCCGCTGGCGCCAAACACTTCCCAGTTCACGCTCACGGCGCCCGAGGAACCGCCGGAGCGCCGCACCGGGATGCTGGCCACCTGTGATTCGTCGGCACCGAAGGACGCGGCAGCGAAAGCCAGCGTGCCCGCTGCAACGTCCAGCGTGTTGTCCGAGACGATATAGAGGCCGCTGTCAATGTCGCTGATCAGCACGTTGCCGCTGGGCAGAAATGGATAGGTGCCCCACGCGCCGGGGAAGCCGGTCGCGTCACTGGCCGGGTACGTGTCGAAGCGACCGACCGTCGCGGGGCTCGCCGGATTCGTGATGTCGAGGATGGTCAGGCCGCGCGCGTAGTTGGACATGTAATAGCGATTGCCACGCACAAAGCCGTTGTGGTCGATCGCTCGAGTGGGTCCCGTCCACGTACCCGCCAGCGTCGGGTTTCTGAGGTCCGCGATGGAGAATGCACGCAACGTCGTCGAGAGTCCTCTGTCGCGCTCGTCGAGTTCGTCCTGGAGAAAAACGTACTGCTGGTCTTCGGACCACCAGCCAGAGTGCGAGTAGCTGGCGTTGTTGTAGGGTGTCTGGCTGAGCCGGACAGGATCGGCAGGGTCCGTGATGTCCCAGATATCCAGGGTGGATTCGTTGAAGTCTAACAGCACGTCACAATACATGGA
>JAOUNK010000148.1 GCA_029881015.1 Gammaproteobacteria bacterium
CACAACGACGGTGTTCGTCGGGCCGAAACTGCAGGAACAGCTGGAGGAGATCGACAAGAGCCTCAAGCTGACGGTCGACTACGGCTGGCTGACGATTATTTCGCAGCCGCTGTTCTGGCTGCTGAGCGTCGTCTACGGCTTCGTCAGGAACTGGGGCGTGGCGATCATTATCGTGACCTTCCTGATCAAGCTCGCGTTCTACAAGCTGACCGAGTCGAGCGGACGCTCGATGGCCAAGATGCGCCAGATTCAACCGCGCATGAAGGCGCTGCAGGATCGTTACAAGGACGACAAGCAGGGGCTCAGCCAGGCCATGATGGAGCTCTACAAGCGCGAGAAGGTCAACCCGGCTGCAGGCTGTTTGCCGATCCTGATCCAGATGCCGTTTTTCCTCGCGTTCTACTGGGTGTTGCTCGAAAGCGTCGAAATGCGCCAGGCACCGTTTGCACTCTGGATAACCGACCTGTCGACCCGCGATCCCTACTTCATCCTGCCGCTCATCATGGGCGTGGCCATGTTCGGCCAGCAGAAGCTGAACCCGGCTCCGGCCGACCCGGTGCAGGCCAAGGTGATGCAGATCATGCCGGTCATGTTCACGGTCTTCTTTGCGTTCTTCCCGTCAGGCCTTGTGCTTTACTGGGTAACGAACACCCTGCTGTCGATCGCGCAGCAGTGGAAGGTCAACAAGGTCGTCGAGGCCGAGTCGAAAGCACAAAAGGGCAGCAAGAAGGGCAGTTCGTCGCGACGTGAATGACGACACGATAGTTGCACCGGCAACGCCGCCGGGGGTGGGGGGTGTCGGCATCGTACGTATCTCCGGACCCGAAACGCTGCGAATCGCCCGTGCCGTCCTGGGCAGCCTGCCCGAACCACGCACCGCAACGTACCGGTCGTTTCGAAACCGTGCCGGCGAGAAGCTCGACTCGGGGCTTGCCCTCTACTTTCCCGCGCCAGCCTCATTTACCGGCGAGGCCGTTCTCGAGCTGCACGGCCATGGCGGGCCGGTCGTCATCGCGCTGCTGGTCGATGCCGTTGTCGAGCTCGGCGCACGCATGGCCGAGCCGGGCGAATTTTCCAGGCGGGCGTTCCTGAACGGCAAGCTCGACCTGGTCCAGGCGGAAGCGATTGCCGACCTGATCGGCAGTGGCACGGCGCAGGCGGCACGCGCCGCATTGAGGTCCCTGTCCGGCGCCTTTTCAAAGCGGGTCGACGCGCTTGCCGAGCAACTCGTTCGTTTGCGGATGCACGTCGAGGCGGCGATCGACTTTCCCGAAGAAGAGATCGATTTCCTCGCCGACGACGCGCTCGTCGAGCGCCTCGAGGAATGCGCGACAGCGTTTGCCGTGTTGCAGGCCGAGGCGAAGCAGGGGCGTGTCCTGCGGGACGGCTTCCAGGTGGTCATCGTCGGCAAACCGAACGCCGGCAAGTCGAGCCTTTTGAATCTGCTCAGCGGACAGGAGGCCGCCATCGTCACCGAGGTGGCCGGAACCACCCGCGATGTGCTGCGCGAACAGATCGACATCAACGGCCTTGCCGTCGAGCTGGTCGATACGGCCGGCCTGCGTAACGACCCGGACCGCATCGAGGCCGAGGGCATCCGTCGCGCCCGGGAAGCGCTCGGCAGCGCCGACGCGGTGCTCTGGATCCAGGATGCCACGGACAAGACACAGGAGGCGCCGACAGAGCGCCTTCCGGAAGGGGTGCCGGTCACCATCGTCCACAACAAGATCGACCTGAGCGGCGATGCCCCGGGGCTGGTGCGTGGCGAGGTCTTCCTTTCGGCCGAAACCGGGGCCGGCATTGACGCGCTGCGCCAGTGTATTCGCCGCCTTGCCGGTTACGAGGATCGCGGAGAGGGGGCATTCACGGCGCGCCGGCGGCACCTCGAGGCGCTGCAGCGCGCGGCAACGCACTTCGCAAGCGGCCGCAGGGCCCTGGAGGAGACCCGCGCCGGCGAATTGCTGGCCGAGGAGCTGCGCCTGTCCCAGCAGGCATTGGGCGAAATTGTGGGCGCCGTCACAGCGGATGACCTTCTGGGGCGGATATTCTCCGACTTCTGTATCGGCAAATAGGCCGGGTCTTTACATCATGAAAGGATCAGCCGCCCATCAGGGCAGGCGGCGTAACAATCTTCAACGTATGTATCCCGAATTGGCGGGCCGCCGGAAACGGCGGGTTCTTTACCAGCCGAACAACCAAGTCGGCAAGGAGTAAGCATGTATAAGAAACTACTGGGCATAGCGCTCATTTTCTCGTTCACCTCGGCGGTTGCTGACGACCTCAGCTACAACTTCGTCGAGCTCGGGTACGTGAAAGCCGAACTGGACGACGACCTCGCCGGCTTCGACGTGGACGGTGACGGCTTCGGCATCCGTGGCTCGTTCGAGATCAACGAGGCGTTTTTCGTTGCCCTCGATTATTCGGCCCTGGGCTTCGATTTCGGCGTTGACCTCGATCAGCTGTCTGCCGGCGTTGGCTACCACGGCGCCATGACCAGCGGTGCGGACTTCTTCGCCGTGCTGTCCTATCTGCGTGCCGAGGTCTCGGCAAGCGGATTCGGCTCGGCCGATGAAGACGGTTTCGGCGCCACGGTAGGCGTGCGCGGCATGCTCACCGACAAGGTGGAGCTGAACGGTCGTATCGGGTACGCGGACCTTGGCGATGGTGCCGACGGCACATCGTTCGGTGCCGGGGCGCTCTACAGCTTCACCGACGCCTTCGCGCTCGGTTTCGACATCGAGATCGACGAAGACGTGACGGTTTATGGTCTCGGCGGGCGGTTCTACTTCGGTAACTAAGGCCGGAAACGCGGCTCGGTTATCGTCATTTCGGTAACCGGGCCGTACTTCGCCACGTCATCGCGAATGCGTTGCGCATCGCCGACGATGACAAACACCAGCGCATCCCGATCGGGATAGACCTCCGCAATCGCTTGCGCCACCGACGCCTGCGTTGCGCCCGCGAGCGCCGCCCCGTACGCGTCGATGTAACTCCGGTCCAGCCCGTTTTGTTCGATGAACGCGAGCATGCTCGCGAGGCCGGAGCCCGTTTCGAGGCGAGGCGGGAATTGCCCCATGATGTAATTGCGGGACGACACGAGCATATCGTCGTCCAGGCCGTCGTCGTGCAGGCGGCCCAGTACGCTGATCGCCAGGTCGATCGCCTCGGTCGTCTTTGAGGTTTCAGTGAATGACTTGATCATGACCGACCCCGGCTGCGAGCGGCGGTCTACCGACGACGACGCGTTGTAGGTCAGGCCGGTATTTACGCGCAACTCGGTTACCAGCATCGACGTAAAGCGGCCGCCGAACACCGTATTCGCAAGATTGATTTCCGCGCGCCGCGGGTAATCGATGGCAACGCCCGTGTCGCCGAACCAGAAATAGGTTTGCGTTGCGCCCGGCTTGTCGACGAGCAGCACGCGCGGACCCGGCGCGGTTTCGGGTGCCGGCACGACAAGCCGCTCGCCGGCGGCCGGTTCCCAGTTGCCGAAGACGGCCGAGAGGCGCGCCTTGATAGCGGCAAGGTCGAAGTCGCCGACGGCCGAGATGATGAGCCTGTCGCCGCCAAAGTGATTGTTGTAGTGGTCGACCAGGTCGTCGTGGGCGATCGCCGCAAGGGATGTTTCGCTACCGATCGTCGGGCTGCCGTACGGGTGTTCACCGAACAGGAAGCCATTTGCGTAGTAGGGCATCAGGTCGTTCGGGTTGGCGTCCTTTGCCGCCTTGATCAGGCCGACGGCGCGGTCACGTTCCTTGGCAAACTCGTCGGCCGAGAGCGCGGGCTTACGCAACAAGTCCGACACCAGCTCGATCATGAGCTCGGCATCGCGGGACAGGAACTCGGCACTGACGGCAACCGCCTCGACCTCGGCATTGACGCTCAACTGGCCGCCGACACGCGCAACGGCTTCGGCAAACTCCGCGCCATCACGATCGCCCGCGCCCTTTTGCATCACAGCCGCGAGCAACTCCGTGAGGCCCGCCTTGTCGGCAGGGTCGGTGACACTGCCACCGCGGACCACGGCGCGCATCCCGATGAGCGGCACATCGTGTTTTTCGCTCAGCAGCAAGACCGTCCCGTTCGCAAGCTCAATGCGCTCGTAATCGGGCAAGGCGAGGCGGGCCGGGTGAGCGAGGCCGGCGACCAGCAACAGGAGAACGCAAAGGGCAGGCTTCATTCCTCATCCTCCGGCGCACGCAATACCCCGACAGTCATGTTGTTGCGACTGAAGACTTTGGCCGCAACGGCCTTGAGGTCGGCCGGCGTGGTGGACGCGAGTCGCTCGGGAACGGCGAACAGGTTTTCGTAATCGCCCGTAAACACCTCGTAATTGCCGAGCGCCGATGCCTTGCCGTTGATCGTTTGCAGGCCGCGCCAGAATGACGCGATGCGCAGGTTGCGCGCCTTGGTCATCTCTGCCGCCGTAACGCCGTTCGTGACAACCTCGTCGAGCAGGTCGAGCAGCAAGTCTGTCGCGGCTTCCGGGTCGGCACCGGGCGCGAGCGTCATCGCGAAATATGCGAGGCCGGGATCGAAACCGCCTGACTGCCAGGCACCGATATCGAGCGCGATCTGCGCGTCTTCGACGAGTGCCTGGTAAAGGCGCGACGAATTGCCCTCGGCGAGAATCGCAAGCAAGAGCTCGAGGTGCAGAGTCTCCGGGTCGGCTTCCGCACCCGCATGAAAGGCGATGTGGACCAGCGGCGTTTGTGCGCTGGTTTCGATGAGCAGGCGGCGCGTGCCCTGCTGCGCCGGTTCCACCGTGGTGATCTCGGGCGGTGGGTGCTGCCTGGGTATCGGTGACAGGTACTGGTCGGCCAGCAGGTAGATTTCCTCGGGCGTCACGTCGCCCGAAAAAATCATCGTCAGGTTGTTGGGCGCGTAATAGGTCTTGAAGAAATCCTCGAGATCGCGCTGTGTCCAGTTCTCGATGTCGGACGGCCAGCCAATGACCGGGTTCTGGTAGGGATGTGCGACATACGCCGTGGCGCGCACCTGTTCGTACAACCGCCCGTCATTGTCGTTGTCGACTCTCAGGCGGCGCTCGGAGTAGACCGTGGTGCGCTCCGTTTCCACGACGTCCGGGTCGATCGCGAGGTTCTTCAGCCGGTCGCTTTCGAGCTCGAGAATCTTCTCCAGCGCGGAACGCGGGAACCAGTCCATGTAGACCGTGATGTCGTTGCTCGTATAGGCGTTATTGGCGCCGCCAGCGGCCTCCATCTCCTCGTCGAACTCGCCTTGCTCGCGCTTCTTCGTGCCGTTGAACATCATGTGCTCGAAAAAATGCGCGATACCCGTGATGCCCGGGTATTCGTTGCGTCCGCCCGCCCGCACGAAGTTGTACATGACGACGTTGGGAATATCGTGATCCGGCCAGACGATAATCTCGAGGCCGTTTGGCAGGTTGAACGACGTGATCTCGCGCGGGACCTCTGCCTTGGCCGAGAAGTCGAACACGGGCTTCAGCGGTATTTCCTCGAGAACCAGCGGCGGTGGCGGCTCGAACTCGGGCAGCAGTTGTTCGCCAATGACGGCAGCAATGCCAAGGACCGCGAGCACGGCGACCGCCGCATTGAGCTTCTGCCCGGTCTTGTAGACGATCGACTGGGTCTGGTCGACGTCGACAGCCCGCTTGAGGCCGACCGGTGTGATCTCGTAGGTCCATGCGAAGATCAGCGCGACCGGGAAGCCGATCGCCAGCAGCAGGAGCATATAGTCGCTGACCCAGGCCGAAAGGCCGAGGCTGTCGACCATGTGGCCGATGATCCAGACGAGCAGCCAGCTCGCAACTGCATAGAGCAGAGCGACCTTGATGACGTTGCGTCGCCGCAGTTCGGAGAACAGGGACATGGCCGGTATTCTAGCCGAGCAGGCCCTCCCTCCGATACAGCCGTGCGCATACCCACGTCAGGACAATCCCGATGACGAGCGTGCTGATGACGGAAATCGCGACGTGCAGGCCGTTGATGGGCTCGTTCTTGACCATGTCCACGAGCAGCAGGTGCTGGCTCAGGGACGGGATGAACATGAACTCCGTGCGCGGGCGCAGCGTCAGGATGCTGACGATGAGAATGGGCATCGTCGGCGCAATCAGGACGACGCTGAGCCACGTTTGCGCTTCGCGGTAGCTCTTTGTAAAGGACGCCACCAGCGTCATCAGCGCGGCACCGACGAGGATGAACGGCAGGAAGATCGCGAGCGCCGCAAGCACGACGCCCGGGCCGAAATTCGGCGTCATACCAAGCTGTTCGAGCGGCATGAAATTCAGCGAGAAGTAAAACGCGGTCAGGCTCAGCATGAGCGACAAGGTCATGAACAGGCAGGTTGCCGCGATCTTGCCGAAGATAAGCTGGTCGCGCGTTACGGGCAGCGACAACAGGGGCTCGAGAGAGCCGCGCTCGCGCTCACCGGCGGTGGTGTCGATCGCCAGGTACATGCCACCCATGAGCGCCGCGAAGACAAAGAAATAGCTCATCATCCCCAGCAGCATCGCGGAGCGCCCGCTGGGCGTGGACACGTCGATCTCATCGACAATCAGCGGCTGCAGGGCTCGCGGATTGATGCCGCGCGCGACAACCCGCGTTCCGGCCAGCGTCTGGTTGTACGCGTACAAAGAATTCCGCACGCGCCGCGCATCGCGGTCCGCATCGGAATTCGCCTGGTCCGAGACCAGCTCGATGCGCGCCGGAACCATGCCGGCGAGCTGCTCGCCGAACGCCTCGGGAATGACAAGAACTACGTCGTGCTCGCCCGTCTTCACGGCATCCATGGCCGCTGCCGTATCGGCGGGGCCGTCGATCGCATCGATATTCTGGCTGTACAGGAACGCCACGAGGTTCGGCGCATATTCCTGGCCGATGACGGGCAGCTCGAGCGTCGTCTCGGCGTCGTCCAGCGAGCGCTCGATGGACAAGTTGATGACGAACGCGAACAACACCGGACCGAAGATTGGTCCCATGAGCAGGGCGGACCCCAGCGTGCGCCGGTCGCGAAAGTTGTCGAGGACTTCCTTGAGAAATACCGTGAGCAATGTGCGCATTACTCCGGCCCCACCATGTGTATGGCCTTGACGAAAGCGTCCTCGATGTCGTCACAGCCCGTGCGTTCACGGATACCGTCGATCGAGTCGTCTATCGCCACGCGGCCGTGAGCGATAATGCAGATGTCGTCGCACAGCGCGGCAACCTCCTGCATGACATGACTCGAAAACAGGACGCAGCGGCCGTCGTCCTTCAGCTTGAGAATGATCTCGCGCAACGACCGCGTCGCCATGACGTCGAGACCATTGGATGGTTCGTCAAGAAGGATGTTCTGCGGGTTGTGCACGAGTGCCCGCGCCAGCGAGACCTTGGTGCGCTGACCCTGCGAAAAGCCCTTGGTGCGGCGCTCCGCGAACTCGCCGATCTCCAGCAGCTTCACGATCTGGTCGACACGGTCGTCGACCTCCGCCTTGTCGAGACCGCACAGACGGGCGAAGTAGGCGATGTTCTCGCGCGCGGTCAGGTGCGGGTACAGGCCGGCACCGTGCGGTAGCGCGCCAATCTTTTCGCGCGCGGCCAGGCTGTCGGTGACGACGTCCGCGCCATCGATATCGGCGCTGCCGCCGTCCGGCTTCAATACCGTGTACAAGACACGCAGGGTTGTCGACTTCCCGGCCCCGTTCGGTCCGAGCAACCCCGTGATCTTGCCGTCCGGGGCGTTGAAGCTGACGCCGCGAACGGCATGCACCTTGCCGAAGGATTTGTGGATGTCCCGCACCGTAATCACGGTGCCGGCCCCGAGAAGTCGAGAAAGAACGGCATGACGAAACTGCGCTCGAGGCACTTTTCATCGATCGCGCCGGGATCCGCGGCCGCGACGAAATCGGCAACCAGCTCGCTGGTGCAGCCGACGGCAATCTGCCCGTGACCCTGGTGCTTGCCGACCAGGGGGCGAAAGTTGGTGAGATCGGTTGCGGCGAGATCGGCGTACCGCGGCGGCGTAATGGGGTCGGCATCGCCCGACAACAACAGTACCGGCAGGTCCGTGGCGAGAGGCGT
>JAOUNK010000149.1 GCA_029881015.1 Gammaproteobacteria bacterium
CTGAACGAGCGCGTAGAGCGCCACCAGCGCGCCGACCGTCAACAATCCGTACGACAGCAAAGCGACCAGAATATGCGCACGAACCTGCCAGGCGAGGGCATGTCCCTGCGATGGGTCTCCCGATGCGCCCATAAGCAATACCGTCAGCGCCGCCAGGAGAACCAGGCCGCCACTGATGCCCCGCAGCGTCGGTTCGATAGCCGCGATGAGGCCGATAATTGCCAGTTCCAGGCCGATCATCGAGACGGCGTTGCCGACGGTAAGGTCAAAGCCGTTGGCTGGCAGGATCAGGCCGAACAGAGCTTCGCCATGTACGACTATACCTGTAGCCACAACAATGGCGGCTACCACGAACAGGGGTCTCGAGCGGGCGTTAAAGCGGGGCAGCCGGCTGGCTACGAAGGCCCCGGCAGCCAAGAGGTACAGGAAAAGAATTGTGATTTGAGACACAGAAACCCGGTAGGCAATACCCTAGTTTGAGATCATCCCATAAGCACCAGATTAAGAGAACCCTCCTCATGCGAATTCGCGTACTAGGCTGCAGTGGCGGGATCGGTGCAGGTGCACAGACAACCGCTTTGCTTATCGATGACGATGTGTTGATCGATGCGGGCACGGGTATTGGCGATCTTGAGCTGGCCGATATCGATTCAATTCGTCACGTATTCCTCACGCACGCGCATCTCGATCACATTGCGGGGCTGCCCATGCTGGCTGACAGGGTATTCGACGAGAATTTCGAGGTTCCGCTGACCGTCTACGCGCGCGAAGAAACGCTGCGTGCTGTCAAGGATCACCTGTTTAACGGTGTGATCTGGCCGGACTTCACGAAGCTGCCGACGCCGGAGAATCCCATGCTGCGCTGGCACGTCACCGGTCCCGGGGACACGATTACCATCGGGCACCGGGACTTCTATGCGGTTGACGTCATGCACACCGTGCCGTCGCTGGGCTTCACGGTGCAAAATTCAGGCGGCGCATTCGCGGTAAGCGGCGATACCCGAACCAACGAAACACTGTGGCCCGTCCTCAACGCCTGCGATGACTTGCGTGTGCTGGTTATCGAAGTATCGTTCCCCGATGAAATGGCGGCACTGGCATTGGAATCCGGCCACTACACGCCCAGGTCCCTGACCGAAGATCTGAAGCGCCTGAAGCACGATCCCGAGATCTGGCTGACCGGCATGAAGCCCGGCGAAGAGCAGCGAATTTACGAGCAGGTTGTCAAGGCTGCACCGGGCAAAAATATCCAGATGCTGTCGCGCGGAACCATCCTGACAGTTTAAACTCCGCCCATGTTTGACAATCTGACCGGGCGTCTGTCAGACGCCGCACGACAAATTACCGGCAAAGGCCGGCTGACCGAATCCAATATCAAGGACACGCTGAGGCAGGTGCGACTGGCACTGCTCGAGGCGGACGTCGCGCTGCCTGTTGTCAGGACGTTCATTGAACGCGTCAAGGAACGCGCGCTGGGTGAGGAGGTCGGCAAGAGCCTGACCCCGGGCCAGGCCTTCGTAAAGATCATCCACGCGGAACTGGTGCAGATCCTGGGAAGCGACACGCTGCCCCTGGACCTCAGGGCCCAGCCCCCTGTCGTGGTCATGTTGGCGGGGCTCCAGGGTGCCGGCAAGACCACGACGGCCGCCAAGCTGGCGCGGCGCCTCATCGAGCGCGACAAGAAGAAAGTCATGCTCGTCAGCGTCGACATACACCGCCCGGCGGCCATCTTGCAGCTACAGACCCTGGCAGGCGAAGTGGGTGCGCTGCACTGCGAGAGCTCGGCACACGAGAAGCCCACCAGGATAGTGGACCGCGCGCTCGATGAAGCGCGCCGCTCGCACGTGGACGTGCTGATCGTGGACACGGCCGGCCGACTGCATATCGACCAGGGCATGATGAGCGAGGTGCGCGAGGTCCATGCCAGGGCTGCACCGCATGAGACCCTGTTCGTGGTTGACAGCATGGCCGGCCAGGATGCGGTCAATGCGGCGACGGCCTTTGGCAAGAGCCTGCCGCTGACGGGCATCGTCCTGACCAAGGCCGATGGTGACGCCAAGGGCGGTGTTGCGCTGTCCGTGCGCGAGGTGACCGGCAAACCGATCCGTTTCATGGGCGTTGGCGAAAAAACGGATGCGCTCGAGACCTTTCACCCGGACCGGATGGCGTCCCGCATCCTGGGTATGGGCGACGTACTGTCCCTCGTCGAGGAAATCGAGCAAAAGGTCAACAAGGACAAGACCGAGCAGCTCGCGAAAAAACTGAAGAAGGGCAAGGGCTTCGACCTGTCGGATCTGAAGGACCAGCTCGAACAGATGATGAACATGGGGGGTCTCGCCTCAATGCTCGAAAAGCTGCCATTGCCCGGCAATGTCAATCCTGCTGCGCTGCAGGACAGTGCCAACGAACAGAAGATCAGGCGCCAGATCGCCATCATCAACTCCATGACGCCGGGCGAGCGGCAGTTCCCCCGCCTGATCAACGGCTCTCGCAAGAAACGCATCGCGCTGGGTGCCGGCCAGCAGATCCAGGACGTCAATCGCCTGCTGAAACAGCACCTGCAGATGGAGAAAATGATGAAAAAGATGTCCAAAGGCGGCATGAGGAAGATGTTGCGGGGCCTGCCGGGCGGTGGGATGCCCCCTGGCGGAATGCCACCCGGATTTCGCTGAAATCGCGAATTAATCTTTGATTTTTCGAGTAAATCGGGCCGGAATTCGGCCCACACCGGGCGAGTATTGCGTGGCAGGCGCCAACCTGCTGAATTACACGGGATTTTTGGCCGGCAAAACGCTTCACATTTGGCACAAAACCCGTACAATGCGCCGTCTACTCGGGCCTGCCCGAGTCAAGGCATGTCTGCCTTCCTTTAATTTAATACGGAAATGTAATGGTTAGTATTCGACTTTCGCGCGCTGGCGCGAAAAAGCGTCCTTTCTATCACCTGGTCGTTACCGACTCGCGCAACCGTCGGGACGGCCGGTATATCGAGCGTGTTGGCTTTTTCAACCCGGTCGGCCGCGAGCACGAGGAGAATCTGCGGATTGACTTCGAGCGCGTGGATCACTGGATCAGCCAGGGTGCACAGCCGAGCGATCGCGTTGCCTCCCTCCTGAAGAAGCATCGCAAGGCAGCAACGGCGAACTGATTGGGCGTCACGACTCAACCCGTCATCCTGGGCCGTATTTCCGGCCTGTTCGGAGTCCGGGGGTGGGTCAAGGTGTACTCGTACACCGAACCGCGTGAAGCGGTACTGAATTACGGTCGCTGGCTGTTGTCCTCGAAAGAGGGATGGCAGGAAGCGACGGTCGCTGAGGGTCAGCGGCATGGCAAGACCGTCATCGCGCGAATCGAGGGATACGATGATCGTGACGCGGCAGCCCGGCTCATCGGCACCGAGATTGGCGTGCCGAGAGAAGACATGCCGGAGACCGGCGGTGACCAATACTACTGGTCGGACCTGGAGGGTCTGCGCGTGGTGGGTCGGGATGGTGCGGAACTGGGCAGGGTGGACTACCTGCTTGAAACCGGCGCCAACGACGTGATGGTCGTCAAGGGCGAAACGGAACGACTGATTCCCTTCGTCATGGACAAGGTAGTACTCGGTGTTGACCTCGCCAGCGGCGAGATCAGGGTCGACTGGGAATGGGACTGACGCAGTGCATTTTGATGTCATCAGCCTGTTCCCGGAAATGGTAGCGACGATTGCCGAATACGGCGTCGTGGGACGCGCACAACGCCGCGATCTGGTAACGCTGGATATCGAGAATCCGCGTGACCACACGAGCGATGTGCACCGCACGGTGGACGATCGACCGTACGGCGGAGGCCCGGGCATGGTGATGAAGTACGAACCATTGGCCGGGGCAGTAGCCGCCGCACGAGCGAGGTCACCCGAGGGCAGCCCGCTCGTGTACCTCTCGCCGCAGGGCAGGGTATTCGATCAGGCAACGGCGAAACGCTTCGCCGAGCTGCCGGGGTTGATTCTGCTTGCGGGCCGTTACGAAGGCGTCGACGAGCGATTCATCGAGTCGCAGGTTGACGAGGAATTGTCGCTGGGCGATTTCGTGCTTTCGGGTGGCGAGGTGGCCGCGATGGCAGTGATCGACGCCGTCGTTCGATTGTTGCCCGGCGTGCTGGGCGATGATGAGTCTGCAGCCCGGGACTCCTTTATGGAGGGACTGCTGGACCACCCGCATTACACGCGGCCGGAGCTTGTCGATGGCCGTAACGTGCCGGACGTATTGTTGTCCGGCGACCACGCAGAGATTGCGCGGTGGAGATTGAAAGAAGCCCTGGGTCGCACTTTTGTACGACGCCCGGACCTGATCGAGAAACTTGGATTGAATGTCGAGCAGCAAACGCTGCTCGACGAATTTTTGAAAGAGCAGAGACAATGAGCAAAATTATCGAAGCGATCGAACAAGAGCAGATGAAAAAGGAAATCCCGCCATTCGCTCCTGGCGACACCGTCGTTGTACAAGTGAAGGTTACGGAAGGTGACCGCGAGCGTTTGCAGGCCTTTGAAGGCATTGTGATCGCCAAGAGCAACCGCGGCCTGAACTCGTCATTTACGGTTCGCAAGATCTCGCACGGCGAAGGTGTCGAGCGCGTGTTTCAGACCTACAGCCCGGTCGTCGACTCCCTTGCCGTCAAGCGCCGTGGCGACGTTCGCCGCGCCAAACTTTACTACCTCCGTGGTCGTACGGGTAAGGCAGCGCGCATCAAGGAAAAAATCTAGTTTTCATCAGGAATTCATCACCCCGGTGCAGCAATCGCCGGGGTGCATTCCGATATACTGCGGGCCAGCGACAAAAGCTGAACCAATTACTCTTAGTGGGGTCCGTGGACATATGAACAAAGCACTGCTCATTGGTGTTTGCGTCTTTACGCTGAGTGGCTGTGCCTCGCTGGTTTCATCAGCGACAAGCGGCTTCACGGACAGCCTGTCCGCATCTATTCTCGACCAGGACGACCCGGAAACGGCAAAGGCCGCGTTGCCGACCTTCATGGTCACAATCGACAGCCTGATTCGTAACCATCCCGACGATCCCGATCTCCTGGCATCAGGTGCCACGTTGTACGCGTCTTACGGCGCGATATTCGCGGACGACGAATTGCGAGCGTCGCGACTGACGACAAAAGCGCGCCGTTACGCATTCACGGCCATGTGCGAGACCTACACGCCGTCCTGCGACTGGCCGGACAACAACTACGACGAGTTTGTTGCGACGCTCGACGGCATCAGGCCGCGGCACAGCGAGATTCTTTACACCTACGGCTTCGCGTCCCTGGCCTATTTGCGAGCTCATAGTTCGGACTGGAACTCGCTGGCTGAATTGCCGCAGATCGAGGCGTTGTTCAATCGCTATCTGGACATAAGTGGCGACGAAGTTAACGGCGCGGTCTACACCTATATGGGAATATTGCTGACCCTGCGACCGCCGGCCCTTGGAGGCGAGCCTGAAAAAGCTCGCGAGTATTTCGAGAAGGCTATTGTCTTAACCGACGGGCGCGACCTGAGCGCGAAAGTCGAGTATGCGCGCGGCTACGCAAAACTGCTGTATGAGCGTGAATTGCACGACCGCCTGCTCAACGAAGTGATCGCTGCGGACGCGGCGCAAGACGGTTTTACGCTGAGCAACGTGCTCGCGAAAGAACAGGCAGCGGCCTTGCTGGCCGAAGCAGATGACTATTTCTGATAGAGATGACGATGAAAAAACTGATCCTGACAATCCTCGTATTGAGCTTTAGCTTGCCGCTGCAGGCAGCGACGCTGAAGATCGCTACTGTGACCCCGGAAGGCTCCCAATGGATGACGGAGATGCGGGCGAGTGCCAAGGAGATCAAGGAACGCACCGAGGGTCGGGTACAAATCAAGTACTACGGCGGCGGCGTCATGGGTAATGACCAGAAGGTGCTCAGCCGTATTCGCATCGGTGCATTGCAAGGTGGCGCGTTCACGCCAACGGCTTTGTCGTCCCAATACCCGGATCTGAATCTCTACGGCTTGCCGATGGTGTTCGATTCGGAAGAGGAGGCGGCTTATGTGCGCGAGCAAATGGACGCCAAACTGCGGCAGGGCCTCGAAGACGCGGGCTGGGTTAACTTCGGTTTCGCGGCCGGGGGATTCGCAATCCTCATGTCGAATACACCGGTCACATCGCTTGCCGACTTGAAAGGCAAAAAGGTATGGGTACCCGATGGCGACACGATAAGCCGGGCGTCGATGGAGGCTATGTCCCTGTCGCCGGTCAATCTGCCGTTGACCGACGTGCTCACCGGGCTGCAAACGGGACTCATCGATATCGTCGGCATGTCACCGATCGGGGCGCTCGTCCTGCAATGGCACACCAAGGTCAAGTATGTCGTCGAGCTGCCACTCGTCTACACGCTGGGTTTCATGGCGATCGACAAGCGTGCCTTTTACAAGCTCGATCCTGCGGACCAGGCAATCGTGCGCGAAGTCATGGAGCGTACCTACCGGAACTTCGACAAGTCGAACCTTGTTGATAATCAAGGGGCACTTGAGGCCTTGCTTAATTCAGGCATCGAAAGCACGCCATTCAACCTCGATGAGTACCAAAAGGTTCGTGAACTAACGCGAGTCTCGACGGAAAAGCTGGGCCGGGACGGCGCATTCACGATGGCGCTGTACGAAGAGATGATGCAGCACGCCGCCGACTATCGTAACGGCCAGACAACAGCGGCAAATTGAAGAAAGCGCTCGATAGACTGGATCGCGCAGGGCGTTTTGCCGAGAACACTGCGCTGGTCGTTCTGCTGGCGACAATGATTGGTGTCGCCGTCGCACAGATTGTCAATCGGCAGCTCCTGGGCAGCAGTTTCGGCCTTGCCTGGGCGGATGAGCTGGTCAAGATGATCGTCCTGTGGCTGGCGATGGTCGGTTCGATAGCCGCGTGCCGGGACAACAAGCACATCCGCATCGACCTGATCACGCACATCCTGACCGGCACCATCGTTTCGTGGATCAAGGTCGTTGTCGATTTGTTTGCCGCCGCCGTCTGTGCCGTAATTGGTTGGCAGGCCTATCGTCTCGTGCGCGAGGAAGTGAGCTGGGGCGATACGATCCTGGTCGATATCCCGATGTGGATTGCCCACGCGATCGTGCCGCTCGCCTTCCTGCTGATCAGTTACCAGTTTCTCGTGCGCGTCGCGAAGCTGTTGCTTGGCATCTTCACGGCTGAACAGGCCGAGGACGCGTCATGATCTTCGTGAGCCTGCTGTTGATCGTGCTGGCGGTTCTCGGAGCCCCACTGTTCACGATAATTGCCACGAGCGCGATGGTTGGCTTCCACAACAACGACACCGAGTTGATGACCATTGCGCTGGAGTTGCTCAGCATCTCGCAGATGCCGATTCTGACGGCTATTCCTCTGTTCACCTTTGCGGGCTACCTGCTTAGCGAAAGCAAGGCGCCCGGTCGGCTGGTGCGCCTGACGAGCGCCCTGTTCGGCTGGATGCCGGGCGGTCTGGCCCTGGTTTGCCTGGCGGCATGCGCGTTCTTCACGGCTTTCACGGGCGCATCAGGTGTCACGATCATTGCGCTGGGCGCGATCCTTTACCCGGCCCTCAAGCAGGACGGCTACGGCGATCGATTCAATCTTGGACTGGTTACGTCATCTGGCAGCCTGGGCCTGTTGTTCGCACCGTCGCTGCCACTGATTCTCTACGGCGTCGTTGCCGAGGTCAGCATCGACGACCTGTTCCGCGCAGGCATTCTTCCGGGCCTGATCATGCTGGTTATGCTCGGTGGCTACAGCATCTGGGTGAATCGCGACAACCGCAAGCCGCTGAGTTCGTTCTCGTTACGCGAGGTCGGGAGCGCCTTGCGAGCGGCGATCTGGGAGTTACCGCTGCCGATTGTCGTGCTGGGCGGTATTTATTCCGGTTTCTTCGCTGTGTCGGAGGCTGCGGCGATCACAGCCCTGTACGTCTTCATCGCCGAGGTGCTTATCAATCGCGAGATCCCGTTCCGCGAGCTCCCGCGGGTCATACGCGAATCTATGGT
>JAOUNK010000478.1 GCA_029881015.1 Gammaproteobacteria bacterium
GCGACGGCGCACCGACATCGCCGACCTTGTCGCGCATTTCCATGATCAGGCGTTCCGCTGTCTTCCTGCCGATACCCGGTACCTTGGACAGCGTCGCGGCATCTTCGTATTCGACACAGCGGCGAAAATCGTTGACCGTCATTGACGATAGGATGCCGAGCACCATCTTGGCGCCGACGCGATTGACTTTGAGCAGCGTACGGAACAATGAGCGCTCTGCGTCCGTCGCGAATCCATAGAGAATCTGCGCATCCTCCCGTACCAGCAAGTGCGTGTGCAGGAACAAGTCGGTGCCTGTCGCCGGTAACTCGAGAAACGTCGACATCGGTGTCTCGACTTCGTAACCGACACCATTGCACTCCACCACGATATGCGGGGCGTGTTTCGCCGCGAGGCGGCCGCGCAGCGAACCGATCATCGCAGCCCCGCAATTCGATTGCCGGTACCGAGCTGATGATGGAGACGCCGCTGGTTGCCGTGACACATGGCGGCGGCCAGCGCATCCGACGCATCGGGCGCCGGCATGCCGTCCAGCTGCAAAATCGATACAACCATGTGCTGAACCTGCTCCTTGGTCGCTGCCCCGGTGCCAACGATCGCTTGCTTGATTTCCCGCGGCGCGTACTCAAACACCTCGACGTTGTGCTGGAACGTGGCGCACAGCGCGGCGGAACGTGCGTGCCCGAGCTTCAGAGCGCTGCCGGCGTTCTTGTGCATGAAGACGCTCTCGATCGCAACAATATCCGGCCGATACTCGGCCATGATGTCGCTCACGGACTCGAAAATCTGGCGCAGACGGTCTGCGAAAGCCCCTTCCATGCTGCGGATCGTGCCGCTCGTCACGTAGGACGGCGTATCGCCCCGGAAATCGAGGACGCCGAACCCGGTCAGACGAGAACCTGGATCAATGCCGAGTATGCGTCGTTTGTCCGTCACTGCCGTCTCAAAGTTCCGCCAGTACGTCTTCGCTGATGTCCGCGTTCGAATACACTTCCTGAACGTCGTCGAGATCTTCGAGCATCTCCAGCATCTTGATCATCGATCCGGCCTCCTTGGGCCCGAGTTCTGCATTGGTGGATGCACGCATCGTGATCTGGGCGGATTCCGCCACCATGCCGGCCGCCTTCATCGCGTCGCGAACCCGCTCGAAGTCGCCTGGTGATGTCAGCACCTCGATGGATCCATCGTCGTCAGGAATGACATCCTCGGCGCCCGCTTCAATTGCAGCCTCCATGACGGCATCTTCATCGCTGCCTTCCGGGTACAACAACTGGCCAACCTGGTTAAAAAGATAATTCACCGAGCCATCGGCGCCGAGGTTCCCGCCGAACTTGGAAAATGCATGGCGGACATCGGCCACGGTGCGGTTCCGGTTGTCGGTCAGGCAGTCCACCATGACGGCAGTGCCGCCGGGGCCGTAGCCCTCGTAACGAATCTCGAAAAAGTCGTCGCCGTCCATCTCACCGGCGCCACGTTTGATTGCCCGGTCGATATTGTCCTTCGGCATCGACTGCGCCTTGGCCTTGTCGACGGCGAGGCGCAGTCGCGGGTTCGCATCGATATCGCTGCCACCCATCTTGGCCGCAACGGTAATCTCACGAATCAGCTTGGTGAAGAGCTTGCCGCGCTTCTTGTCCTGGGCGCCCTTGCGGTGCTGAATATTCGCCCACTTACTGTGTCCTGCCATGGTGTCCTGCTTGTAATATGCCCAAGTGTGCGCCTCGGCCGGTCTGTATCGCCGAAACTGCGCGTATGATAACGGGAAATACCGCGAACGGCACTTAAGAAGAATCATTGCAGATGTCAGCTAAAGATGCTGAAAACACGGCGCCCGACCCGCCCGGCGCCGACAAGCGTGACAACAACGGCAATGATGCTGTCGCGGCCGTGTGCGCCTATGTCGCCGCGTTACCCGAGCGCGAGGGCCGCGACGCGTGCATCGAGGAAGGCCGCAGCATCGCAGCTATCGTCGAGCCACTGGGCTTGCCGACAGAGATCCTCGCCGCAGTGCTTGTCTACCCTTTGTACCGGGACGGGCTGATTAGTCCT
>JAOUNK010000479.1 GCA_029881015.1 Gammaproteobacteria bacterium
TATCGATCGAGTGAGATGGAAAGTCACATACCGGCATAGTTCGGCCCACCCCCGCCTTCCGGGGCGACCCAGACGATGTTCTGTGTCGGGTCTTTGATGTCACAGGTCTTGCAGTGCACGCAGTTCGCGGCGTTGATCTTGAATTGCTGCGCGCCGCCCTCCTCGACCACCTCGTAGACGCCGGCCGGGCAATAACGCTGCGCCGGTTCGCCGTACTCCGGAAGGTTGAACGCGATCGGGATCGATTCGTCCTTCAGTTTCAGGTGCGACGGCTGGTCCTCCTCGTGGTTCGTATTCGAAAGGTACACGGACGACAGCTTGTCGAACGTGATCACGCCGTCGGGTTTCGGGTAGTCGATCGGCTTTGCAGCGGAGATCGTCTGCAATGACTCGTGGTCCGGGTCGCGGTTACGCAATGTGAACGGCAGCTTGCCGAAGAAGATGTTCTGGTCGATGAAAGCAAACGCCGCCCCGAGGAACATGCCGAACTTGTGCAGTCCCGGACCGAAGTTCCGGCCCTTGTGCAGTTCGCCGTAGACCCAGGAAGACCTGACGTTCACCTCGTAGTCAACGAGTTCCGACTGGCCCTCATCACCGGACGCGAGCGCCCTGTGAATGCTTTCCGCGGCGAGCATGCCGGTCTTGATGGCCGTATGCGCGCCCTTGATCTTGACCCCGTTCAGGAAGCCGGCGCCGCAGCCGACGAGCATGCCGCCCGGGAACGTCAGTTTGGGCAGCGACTGCAGGCCACCCTTGTTGACGCATCGCGCCCCGTAGGCAATGCGCTTGCCACCTTCGAGATAGCGGCGAATCTTCGGGTGCAGCTTCCATCGCTGGAACTCGTCGAAAGTCGAGAGATGCGGATTGCGGTAATTGAGCGCGATGATCAGACCGAGGTAAACCTTGTTGTTCGCGGCGTGGTACAGAAAGCCGCCGCCTTCGGTGTGATTGTCGAGGGGCCAGCCCGTCGTGTGCACGACCAGCCCTTCCTGGTGCCGCTCCGGTTCGACTTCCCAGACTTCCTTGATACCGATGCCATAGTGCTGCGGGTCCGCATCGGCCCGCAGGTCGAAGCGCGTCATGACCTCTTCGCTGAGGTTGCCGCGCACGCCTTCGGCGAAAATCGTGTACTTGCCGCGGAGCTCGTAGCCGGCCTGGTAGGAACTCTTCCGGCGGCCATCCTTGCCGACACCCATGTCGCTCGTCGCAACGCCCGTGACACGGCCGTCGTCGTCATACAGGACTTCGGAAGCCGCGAAGCCCGGGAAAATATTGACGCCCATGGCCTCGGCCTGCTCTGCCATCCACTGGCTCAGCGCGCCCAGGGAAATGATGTAATTGCCATGGTTGTGCATCGGCCGTGGCAAAAACAGGCCCGGCACCCGGACCGCCCCGGTGTCGCTGGTCAGGAAATGCACCAGATCGCCACTGACTTCGGTCTTGACCGGCGCGCCCTGCGTTTTCCAGTCAGGGAACAACTCGTCGAGCCCGGTCGGTTCGAACACGTTGCCGGACAGGACATGCGCGCCGATTTCGGACCCCTTTTCGACGACCACGACCGCAAGATCCGAGTCGAGCTGCAGCAGCCTGCACGCGGCGGCAAGACCCGCCGGCCCGCCACCGACGATCACGACATCAAACTCCATGGATTCGCGTTCGTTCGCTTCCGACATGTTCCCAAACTCCTGTTCTGATGGGCGAAATTCTAGCAGCCGGCTGGCGGCCGCCATAAGCGCAATGGTATCTTGCCGCCGCGCACGGCGATTGCATATACAGGAATTGACGTAGTTTGAAGATTCGACAAGCCTACGAAGAAAGCCTGCGCCGCGAGGGTCATGAATCCGACGCTGCGCAGCTCGCGGTCATCGAGCGCTTCGAAGCGCTCGAGTCGAGGCTTCGCGCAACGCCAGGCGCGCGCGGATTGCGCGGGCTGGTCGGCCGCCTGGGTCGCCGCGAGCGACCGGCAGTCCGCGGCCTGTACATCTGGGGTGGCGTCGGCCGTGGCAAGACATTCCTCATGGACCTGTTCTTCGACGGGCTCGGCATTC
>JAOUNK010000150.1 GCA_029881015.1 Gammaproteobacteria bacterium
CCAGCAACGCGCTGCCAACCAGTGGCAGCAATGTGTCTGCAACTGCCCGGTCGACGAGGACGGTTTCGGCAGCGCCGCATATTCCCGTGCGACGCATCTTGGAATTCAATACTACGTCGCGCGCCATGTTGGCATCGGCCGAGCTGTGCAGGTAGACGTGGCAGATGCCCTCGAGGTGACCAATGACCGGCACCCGCGCCTCTTCCTGCACGCGCTTGATCAGGTTCTTGCCACCGCGAGGTACGACCACGTCCACCCACTCGGCCATCGATGACAACAGAAAACCCACGGCAGCCCGGTCGGTGGTCGGGACCATCTGGACCGCCTCGCCCGGGAGACCCGCGGACTCGAGCCCCTCGCGCAGGCACTCGTAAATCGCCGAACTGGAGTGAAAACTCTCGGACCCGCCGCGCAGGATGACGGCATTGCCGGACTTGATACAAAGTGCGGCGGCATCGGCCGTCACATTCGGTCGGCTCTCATAAATAATGCCGATGACGCCAAGCGGCACAGCGACGCGCTGGATCCGCAGGCCGTTGGGCCGCTCCCAATCCTCGAGGACGCGTCCGACGGGATCTCGCAAACCGATAATCGTCTCGATACCGGCTGCCATCGCCTCGACGCGGCCCTCGTCCAGCAGCAGGCGGTCGAGCAACGCACTACCGAGACCGCGCTCCGTCGCCGCTGTCATGTCTTGCCTGTTCGCTGCGATAATCGTTTCCGATCCACGACGCAATGCCACCGCGGCGGCCGCCAGCGCCGCATCGCGCTGCGCCGTGCCGGTCGTCGCCAGCGTGGTCGCCGCCGCCCTGGCGGCCCGACCCAGCGATGTCATGGTTTCAGCGATCATTGTCGAATAACACCAGCTCATCCCGGTGCACCATGACCGAGCGGCCACGATACCCGAGCTTGTCCTCAATCTGCTCCGAACGGCAGCCGCATATCTGGCTGGCCTCGGATGCCGAATATTCCGCAAGCCCTCGCCCCAGCTCTTTCCCATCCGGACGCGAAATTGCCACGACGTCACCCCGGTTGAAGGCACCGGCGACGCGAACGACACCGACCGGCAGCAGGCTGTTGCCGCCCTGCAGTGCCCGCATGGCACCGTCGTCCACGACCATGGTACCGCGCACTTCGAGTACACCGGCCAGCCACTGCTTGCGAGCGGCGGCGGGCGTTCCCTCCGCAGTGAAGACGGTGCAGCGAGCCCCGGTCTGCAAGGCATTCAACGGGTGTTCGATGGCGCCACTCGCGATAATCGTCGAACAACCCGCATGCGTGGCAATTCGAGCGGCCTGAACCTTGGTCGCCATGCCGCCGCTGCCGATATCCGAGCGCGTCTCCCCGGCCATCGACTCCATCTCCGTGGTGATGCGGGCAACGACAGGGATATGCTGCGCACCCGGTTCCTTGCCGGGGTCGGCCGTGTAGAAACCGTCTACGTCGGACAACAGCACCAACGCATCAGCCATCACCAGCTGCGCCACGCGCGCGGCCAGGCGGTCGTTGTCGCCGTAGCGAATTTCCTCGGTTGCAACGGTGTCGTTCTCGTTAATGATCGGAATCACGGCCCGTTCCATCAGGCGTGCCAGTGTACCCCTCGCATTCAGGAATCGGCGCCTGTTCTCGGTGTCCTCGGGTGTCAACAGGATCTGTGCCGCCGCGATACCGTGCCGTCCCAGAACCTCCTGGTAGGCGTGGACGAGTTGCACCTGTCCCGCTGCTGCCGCCGCCTGCAGGTCCGGCAGCCGGGCGCGCGCCTTGCTGATGCCGAGCACTGCGCTGCCGATCGCGATCGCGCCCGAAGACACTATTAGGACTTCATGGCCCTCTTGCTGCAAGGCACTGACATCTTGCGCTAGCGATGCGAGCCACTCGCGATTGAGTCGCCCGGCCGCGTCCACGAGCAGCGACGACCCAACCTTGACGACCAGTCGCTGATAGTCGCTGAGCGCCGGGATGGCCACGTTCAGCCGACGAGCAGGTGCTGCCGATCGAACGACGTGAGCGTAACCTCGCCTTTCGAAACAGCGACCGTCCCGCTGCGGGCGACGGCCGAGATCTCCCCGAATTTCGCGGTTTCCCTGACAAATTCGTCAACTTCGGCGACTCTGCCGGTCAGTTGCATCGTACAGCTGTTGGCGTCCTCATCGAGCATCTCGGCACCGAAGCGCTTGGCAACCGACAGGGCCTTGGCCAGGCCGCCCGTACCCAGTTTTACCTTGACGATGACCAACTCGCGCTCGAAGTGCTCACCGAGCGTCATGTCATGGATGCTCACGACGTCGACGAGCTTGGCGAGTTGCGCATTGAGCTGCGCGATGGCGGCGTCGGAGCCGGTTACCACGAGAGTGACGCGCGAAACGCGCGGGTCGTAGGTCGGGGCAACATTGAGCGTTTCGATATTGTAGCCACGAGAAGAGAACATACCGGTCATGCGCGTCAGGGCGCCAACCTCGTTCTGCAGGAGGACTGAAATTGCGTGTCGCATGATGAATTACAAATGTAACCGGTTTTGCTGCGGAATTAGCCGGATGTTCGCCCAGTTTCTGCAGTATTGCAATGCATCGGAAATTAGTAAACACTCGCCAAAAATCCGTTACTTATCGTGAAATCGCAGACCCATGACTGAGAAGGCCAATACCGCGCAGGTAGCCCG
The DNA here is from genome assembly GCA_029881015.1 of Gammaproteobacteria bacterium. Lineage (GTDB taxonomy): Bacteria > Pseudomonadota > Gammaproteobacteria > Steroidobacterales > Woeseiaceae > UBA1847. Next base: position 2,660 of record JAOUNK010000150.1, read on the forward strand.
TCACCCACTCGCCGGAAAATCGCTCTCAGGCGCCGATACCGTGGTACAGGTTTTAGCCGACGAAGGTGTCGACACGATCTTCGGATACAGTGGTGGCGCCATCCTCCCGATCTTCGACGCGGTGTTCCGCTACAACGATGCGCATCCCGTTGCCGGCAAGGATGCCGCCATGCAGCTGGTCGTACCGGCGAATGAACAGGGCGCCGGTTTCATGGCCGCCGGCTACGCCAGGGCAAGCGGCAAAGTCGGCGTTGTCATGGTGACATCCGGACCTGGCGCAACGAATACGGTGACACCGGTCCGCGACAGCATGGCCGACTCGGTACCGTTGGTCGTGATATGCGGCCAGGTCCCGACAGCCGCGATTGGCACCGATGCCTTCCAGGAAGCGCCGGTGGCCGCCATCATGGGAGCCATTGCCAAGCACGTCTTCCTGGTCACCGACGCCGAAACGCTCGAAGAGACCATGCGCAGCGCCTTCGAACTCGCGCGTACCGGGCGCCCCGGGCCCGTTGTCGTAGACGTTCCCAAGGACATACAGAACTGGGAAGGCAAGTTCCGCGGACAGGGTACCCTGCCCCTGCACGGTTATCGCCGGCGACTGGCCAAGGTCGAGGAAAATCATCTCAGCGATGGGGCGTGCGAGCGCTTCTACACGCTGCTGTCGGAATCCGAACGGCCGCTGATCTATGCGGGTGGCGGCGTCATCAACGCCAATGCGACGAAAGCCATGCGCCGCCTTGCCAATGAGTACGGTATTCCCGTTACCACGACCCTCATGGCACTGGGCGCCAGCGATACCACCCACCCGCTGGCCCTGCACATGCTGGGTATGCACGGCGTTGCGTCGGCCAATTATGCCGTCGAGGATTGCGACTTCCTGATTGCGGTCGGCGCCCGTTTCGACGACCGCGTCGCGGGCAATCCCGGCCAATTTGCGCCGCGCGCGAAGAACATTGCGCATTTCGATGTGGATTTCGCCGAAATCGGCAAGGTCAAGCGCGCGAACTGGCATCACGTCGGCATGCTCGAACGCGACCTGACGGACATGCTGGCCTATGGAAAGCGCATCAATTTCAGCAAGGACTTCGGTGCCTGGCACAAGGAGATCGCATGGCTGAAAGAGGAGTTCGCGCTCAACTACGACCGCAACTCCGAGTTCATCCAGCCCTACGCGGTCATCGAAGAGATCAACAGGCACTCGAAAGGCGAAGCCGTAATTTCGACGGGCGTGGGCCAGCACCAGATGTGGGCGGCGCAGTATTTCGACTTTCGCGAACCGCGGCTCTGGCTGACATCGGGCAGCATGGGCACGATGGGCTTTGGTTTGCCGGCGGCGATCGGTGCGCAGTTCGCGCGACCCGATCGCACCGTCATCGATATCGATGGCGACGGCAGCATTCGCATGAACATTGGCGAACTCGAAACCGCCACGACGTACAACACGCCGATCAAGGTTATTGTATTGAATAACTACGGGGACGGCATGGTGCGGCAATGGCAGAAGCTGTATTTCGGCGGCCGCATGTCGGGCAGTGACAAGTTATTGCACAGCAAGGACTTCGTCATGGCAGCCAGGGCCACGGCTTCAAGTTCGCGAAACGCCTCGACAGGCAGGAAGACCTGCCAACGATCATTCGGGAATTCATGGATTTCGAAGGGCCAGCATTTCTCGAGGTCATTATTGACCGCGATGCCGGTGTATACCCCATGGTCGGGCCCGGACTCGGTTACGACAACATGATCACGGGCGACTGGATCAAGAGCCGCGAGAAGCCGGCACACGACACGCTCGACCCAAGCGAGATGTTCTGACAAAAAGAAACCGGGACGGCGAGCCGTCCCGGGTATTCGTTTTTGCTTGCCTTGCGTCTTATAGTCCGCCCGGACCGCAGTCGTTATGCAGGAAATCGATCATCGACTCGTAGAGTTCGATCTGGTGCCGATAGAACAGCGTGTTGTAGAAGTGGTCGGCGCCCTCGAGCTCAACGTACTTGTACCACTTGCCCGCCTTGTCCAGTGCCTTGCGATAGATTTTTGCCTGGCGCGGACGTACTCGTTGGTCGACGCTGCCGTGGATCAGCAGAATGGGCACGTTCACCTTTTCGACCTCTTCGACTGGCTGGACCGCCCCGTACTGATAGACCTCCTGCCATATCTTGCCCACACCACTGGTCGCATTGCCGTATTCGTTCGCCTGGCGGCGAGGATCGGCAACCGCTGCACCCGCAATAACACACTGATAGATTTGCGGCGTACGTGATGCGGCCACAAGCGCTGCATAGCCACCGTAGGACCAACCGAACATCGCAACGCGATCCTTGTCGACGAGCCCCTTGTCGATCAGGTACAGGGCACCATCGTCCTTGTCGTCCTGCATCTTGCGGCCACCTTCACTACCGTTGATAAAGGCACTCAGGAAATGGTCCTTGCCATAGCCCAGTGACATGCGGTACTGCGGCTGAAGCACCATGTAGCCGTTGTTAGCGAGCATTTGCCCCCATTCATCGAACATCACCGTTTCCTGGACATGCGGGCCACCGTGCGGCAGTACGATCAGGGGGTACGGCGGTTTACTGTTCGGAATCGTGACATAAGCGGGGATCTTGCGGCCGTCGCGGGCTTCGTACGTGATGTACTTGACGTCTGCCAGCTGCTCCGGCTCCAACAGCGGCTGCTGGCTGCCGATAAACGTCAGCGCCTTGTTGCGGTAGATGTAATAGGAACCCGGGTCTTTGGGACCCATGTTCATGAGAATCAGCGAATTCCCATCACGAGACCGTGACGTGATGCGCGGATAATAGGCATCAGGAATCAGCGCGCTCAGCTGGTCCAGCGTCGCCTCCTCCACTTTGTCGAAATACACGGCGTGATACTTGTCTTTGCCATAGACGACGGCTGTCACGGTATCCGCGTTGGTCCAGGTATTCGAGTGATACCTGATGCCCAGAACATCGGCGTCGTTGCGGTGGTAGAGTAATTCGTCGAATTTAAGCGTCTTCGTGTTGTAGGACCACAGGCCGATCTTGTCCTGCCCGTTATGCGCGAGCGCCAGCACGTTGCCCGGTACTGCGTCGTCCGGCGCGAGGATATCCTCGCCGGTGAACAGCCCCCAGTCGTCGTCGGTTACGCGGTAGATTTCACGCCACGCGCTCTCGCCCGGATCGCGGTAGAAGAACAGGTAGGATCGTGTTTGTGCGTCATAGCCGCGACCAATGCGCGGATTACCGTGCATGTCGAACTCGATCTGCCCAAGGTCGATCTTGCCGCGGATCAGTAGTTTCTTTGTGCCCTTCCTAAGGTCCAACGTGTAGTACGCCCTGGGCCGGAAAGCCTCCCGAATACTCAGGTCCTCTTCGGCACCGGGCTGCATCGAGATAATGACCTTGTACGGATCGTTGGGCAGCAGGTTGACCACAGCCGGACTCGGCACGTCGAAGTCGTCAAACTCCTCTTCGACGACGTCAAGAATGGCGATGCGCGTTTCGTAAACGCCCTGATTCTGCCCTTCGATCTTGTCGCGAACCTGCTGCCGAAACGTCATGACAATATGCTGATCACTTGCCCAGTAGTAACTCGTGATCTCCATCTTCTCGGCACCGACGATATAGGGCTTGCCCGCCAGGTCGTCCGCATCGTAGATGTGCAACATCGGGTTGCCGGTCTTCGTCAGGATCTTGAGCATCGACAACTTCTCGCCATTTGGCGAGATTGCGACATTCGACATTGCCTCGCGCGTCGCGAAATACTCGAGCGGATAGGGGTCGGTGGCGGCAGACGCCACGCCGCATGCCATGAGCACAACGGCTGCAGAGATTACTTTCATCATCTTCATAGTTTGTCCGGACCTGGTACTTGATTGGATTTACACGCCATTATAAAGAAAACAGCCTGCGGGACGAATCCCGCAGGCTGTATTTTTCTAGCCTGCTGCCTGTAGCGGCAGCGCTCTGCGCCTACTGCCAGCGGAAGACTGCATTCAGGAACAGGGTACGACCGAAAATGTCGTATCCGGCGCCAAACGGCACATTCCTGAAGGAGAATACAGCGCCACTGTCGACTTCCGGCGGTGCTTCGTTGAACACGTTGCGCAGACCTGCGCCCAGCGTCCACTTGTCACCGTAGTAGTAGACCGACGTGTCATGTACGAAGTAATTCTCGGCGAAGCCGATATCGCGGCAATCCACTTCACCAAGCGCTGTACCGAGACAGGTATCTGCGATGCCTTCCACTCCGTCGAAGGGCAGCAGCGTCGTCGGATCTTCGCGAACCGAGCTGATGTAACGCGTCGACCAGGTTGCACGCCAGTCGCCGAAGTCCGCGCGGAACGACATGCGACCCTTCCAGGTCGGGAAGCCGAACTCACCGGCATCGTTGTCCACGTCAATGCTGCCATTGTCGTTGATGAAGATGTCCTTGACTTCCAGCGTGCGGTTGAATGCGAAATCGGCCTGCAGATCAACGGCCCGGCCAAACATCTCGGTCGGCCAGTCCATCGTCATGTTGACGTCAACGCCACGAGCTTTCTTGTTGTCGCGGTTGATAAAGCCACGATCGATGATGCCGATCGAGAAGTCGGTATCGCGCGTGATACGGCTACAGAACGTGCTGTCACCCTCGGGGTCACCGTAGCAGTCGTTGATAATGAACTGCGCCGACGGCTCGATGATTTCGTCGCGAATGTCGATCTCGTAGTACGTCGCGCCAATAATCAGGTCGAATTCCTGGAAGAACGGCTGCTCCCACGTGAAGCCCGCTGACATTGACTCAGAGGTTTCTTCGCGGATATCCAGTGCACCGCCAGCCTCGAGTTCCATGCTGTAGATACTGCTACCGCCGTTGAAGAACGTCGTCGGGTCGACGCCGTTCGCCAGGCAGTTCGCCAGGATCTCAGGACGGCGCTGATCGAGCGTCGGATCGTACTCGTCTGTCAGCTCGTCAATTGCGTCAAGCGGCACGACACAGGGATCGAAGTAGGAGTTGAATCCGGTTTGTCCGAGCAGGAAGTTCTCACGCATGTTCGGCGCACGGTAGGACGTACCCGTCGTTGCGCGCAGCAGCAGCGAATCGACAGGACGCCACGCCAGCTTGCCGGAATAGGTCCAGGCACCGCCGTAGAACTCGTCCTTGGTATGCCGTGTCGAGATATTCGCCGTCAACTCTTCAAACCCGGTCACGCCCGCC
>JAOUNK010000151.1 GCA_029881015.1 Gammaproteobacteria bacterium
GCTCAGGACACTCTCTTCGAAGTCGGCGCCGATGAACTCCAGCATGCGACGCGCCTGTGACTCCAATGCGTCGACGGTGTCCTCATACTCTACCGTCAGCACGAGATCGGGATAAGTTTCGATCCAGTAGTCCATCAGCCTCAGGTGCTGCAGATAGTAATGCCCGAGGGCGACCAAATCGTGCGCATACTTCTGGTTGTCGTCGAAAGGCAGCCTGAAAATGGAAACGCAGTTATCCATCGGATCTCGCTTGCAAAACAGCACCCTCGCCTCCGGAAAGACGGCCGCGATCACACCGATGAAATTGAAGTTCAGCGGATTCTTATCGACCACGAATCGACTGTGGCCGAAGCGGGTGACCATGCGCGTCAGGTACGTTTTTCGCAGCTGACGCTTCTCATCTTCGCTAAGGTGCTGCATCGAGATCGGGTAGGGTTGCTCCGTCAGTTCCGATGCCCGCTTGACGAGGTCGTTTATGAACCCGACCTCCCCGGCCCCGGTAATTTCGCTGTGAGATGCGATGATCTGCTCGGTCAACGAGGTTCCGGATCTTGGCATACCAACAACGAACACGGGAACGGGCAACTTGTCCCTGTCTCCCTCGACCGAGGCAGGCGACACAGGGAATGTCTCCCGGCAGGCATCGACATACGCAGTCGTCTCCGACTCGACATACGGCTGACGACGCGCCTTTACGGCCTGGGCAAGAATGAAATAGTCGATACTTACGTGATAGTTCTTTTGATATTCGTAGTCCCATGCGAGTGCGAAGAGGAGCGGCGCTCGATGGATATCGAGCAATTGCGGATCCTTCAGCAGGGCGTGTATCTTGTCAATCTCTTGCGCGGTTAGAGCATGATCTTTCAGTTTGGACAATTGGAAGAAGGAACTCGCATGATTTGGCGTGTACTTCAATGCCAGGCGGAACTCACGGGCCGCTTCCTCGGTATCCCCCATCTGCTCCAGCACCACACCCAGGTGATTATGCGCCTCCGCATTATTCTCCTCGACCGCAAGAACCCCATTCAGGACCGTCACGGCACCCTGTTCGTCGCCCAGTTGCTTGAGCGCTGTCGACAGGTTGATCTTTGCAACGATGTTGCCATCAAGATCTATCGCTCGCTCAAACGCCTCCCTGGCCGCCTCGTATTGCGATGCCTTTAGCAGCACGTCGCCCTTGTTGTTGAAGGTCAGGCTACGTTTATCATCAATTGAGATGGCGTAGTCCAGAGTCTCGATCGCATGCTCCAGTCGGCCAACCTCCTTAAGAGAAACCGACAGGTTGTTGAGACAGTCTACATAGTTGCTATCCAGCGCCAGTGCCGCTTCGAAGCATGGGATCGCCTTGTCGTGTTCATCGACCGCAGCAAGCACGTTGCCGAGGTTGTTGAGCGTCACAGGCTGCTCTTCATTCAGGCGTATCGACTCCAGGAATGCGTCCCGTGACCTGTCGAACTGGTTTAGACCCTTGTAAGCAAGGCCCAGGTTATTGTGAGTCTCGGGGTCACCCGAATTGACCTGCAATGCCCTCGTCAGATAGTCAACAGCCTCGTCGAACCGCTCGGCACGCACACAGACGACACCCATGAGGTTCAGGGCGAATTCGTTGCCGGGATCTCGACGCAACACCTTCAGGTACGCCTTTTCAGCGGTGGCCAGGTCACCCTGCTGTTGCCGGGCGTATCCTTTCTCGAGCGTATTGAGTAGTTCTTGGTTCACTGGCGTTCGATATTAGACGAAAAAAAAGCCTGCAACATAGTTGCAGGCTTTTTTCGGCAGGGGGATGCCAAGTACTAGAAGTTGTAGCCGAAGCGCACGCCCCAGGCACGCGGTGCCTGATAGTCATACGCCACTCGTGCGCGGCTGTATATCTCCGTGTATGTCTGGATCAGCTCGTCCGTGGCGTTGTTTATCCACAGGCTGGCTCTGTAACGGCCATCGCTGGATACCCAACCCAATGTGAGATCAATTTCCGTGTAAGCGTCCTGCTCACCAAAGAAGACAGGTGCACGGTTCGTCCAGTAACCACTGTTGTAGTAGAGATTGGCGTAAGGAGTAAGTGTGCCCTTATCGCCCATATCTATTTCGTAGCCGACACCCACGCCGAGCGTCATATCCGGAGAGTAGGCCGTCGGCTTGCCACCCATCGTATAGACGTACTCGAAATCATCATTGATCCCGTCGCCATCAGTATCGATGGGGACCGATTCTGCGCCGATCGGCGGCGTTCCGTTCCAGACCAGGTTGCCGGCGCCAACGATAAAGTCGTCGTACTCAGAGTTCTCCAGCGTGAGGCCAAAGTCTACTGTGAGCCGGTCTGTTGGATACCAGAAACCCTCGACCTCGATACCCCTGGACTTGATGGAGCCGCCCGGCACCTGGATCGCCACGGCGACTCCGGTTGTGCCCTGAATCTCAAACTTGGTTGTGTTCAGGCCATCATACTGAGCCGAATAGGCGCTCGCATTCAATGTCAGCTTGCCGTCCAATAGCGTGGACTTGACACCGACCTCGAAGGTCTCGTTCGTTTGTGGATCAAGCAGGTTTTGATTGACCGGGTCCGTCGCACCAGCGATGTAAGCCGTTGCAAACGACCCATAGACCATCGTGTCATCCGTCGCATTGAATGAAAGACCAACTCGATAATCAACGTTGTCGTCTTTGCCTCTTTGAGGTGCGTTGTTGTTGTAAGTATAGGTCGGCAATGCGGGCCCAAGACGCTGGCTGGCGTCGAACGGCAATCCGTCGGCACGCTGCGAAAGACGGTCATCTTCGGTGTAGCGAAGACCTACGGTTGCGGTCAGCCGGTCCGTGAACGAGTAGTCGGCCTGGCCGTAAATTGCCGTCGATTTAGTGCCGCCACGACCTTCATTGTTCCAGTAGGCCCATGAAGGTGTGTCAGGCGTTGCGCCGGCATAGCCGTACCAGGACTCTTCAAGACTGCCGAAGAGGTAAGCGGCCTTGTTGCCGTTGTCCTGGTTATCAAACAGGTAAAGCCCTGCCGTGTATTGCAGCGGTCCGTCTCCTGTCGACGTCAGAGTCAGGTCAACCTGGTGAGACTTGTTGGTAGCGTAGTCACCATCGAACCAGGCAGCGTTCCTGGAAAAATCGGCATCCGACAGCTGAAGCAGTTTGAAGTCAAATTGTGCGGCATTCAGCTTCAGGTTGTGGCCTTCGAGGTCCCAGTCGACAACGAGGTTGATTGCAGTATTTTCCAGCTCGCGCCAGGGTGCGGTATCGAAGTCAACGATGAACGGATCGGCGATAATCCCGGCTGAAATGTCGCCTTCGCAGACGTTTCCTGCCTGGCTGCGGCCACCGGGGCGATCTCCATCAGGACAGTTCGGGCCCGAGTACAGGCCCATGCGGGGATCCAGCACGCCGTTGATCGCATTGATCAACGTAAAATCGTTGGGGTCCAATGGAATACCAGCGCCCTTGTAGGCGTAGTTGAGATTACCGTTTGCCGTGTCCTTCCAGTTACTGACTGTCAGGTTGAACGACAGATTGTCTGTCGGCTCCAGGCGAAACTGCGCACGAACGTAGGTGTAGTCTGAGTCTTTCAGGCCGGCTGCCGGGTTAATGATGTTTTCGACGTAAGGATCACGTTCTTCATCAGCAACAGTGAGGCGCATGGCGAAGCTGTCGCTAAACGGGACATTGACGAATCCTTCGATTTTTCGAAGTGAGTACTCGCCGGCAGAAAGAGAGGCGCCGAAATCAAACCCGGACACGTCCGGTTTCCTGGTTATGACGTTGATCAGGCCGCCGTAGGTATTGCGACCAAACAGCGTTCCCTGCGGACCGCGCAGCGCCTCGATCCGTTCGACGTCAACGTATCCGGCGAGCCCCATTCCGTAGTTAGTGACGTACATGCCATCGTGGTAAATCGGAACAGCGATATCCGTTGTGCCGGCCGTGCCCGCGCCACGCATAATCGCCTGCGCATTGTTACCGTAACTGGCGATCGTCAGGCCAGGAATCGCTTTTTCAAGGGAAAGAATGTCGGTGATTTGCATTTTGGCGAGCTTGTCACTCGATACAGATGTCACCGCGACAGGAACATCCTGAATGTTGACCGCGCGCTTGGTCGCGGTAACAACGATTTCCTCGAGTGCGCCGTCATCCTGGGCGTTTGCTGCTTGCATTGTCACCGCACTCGCTACTGCCAGCGCTATGGCAGAGCGTTGGTAACTAGACTGACTGTTGTTTGTCGATGCCATCTTGAGTTTTCCCCACGTTTGCATTGAATTCGTCGCGGCCCTCACGGACCCACCAGCTCTAATAATTCGTGAATATACGTCCTTTTGTACTTCGAATGCAAAGGAAATTGCGGCTGTTTGATCGCTGAAAACCATTGGGCGAGCACGCTCATGTCGACAAGGATTGGGTGGGCAGCAGCAATACATCGCTCCCGTCATATAGAACAGTCACTTACGGTTTCTTCGGCAGGCAGCCCTGTCGTTCCCACACGCTTGGACCGGGCTTCAGGGCAGCAAGAAACGGCCTGAAAACGTCGCCTGCGCTGAATTCGAAGTACTTCTTCCGCGTGGCTGGGCCTGAAAACCAGCCGCTTGCGTGGTGCACTGGCACCCTGGGCTACTCAGAAAGGGCATTAAAAAAGGCGACGTCCCGGTCCGCGGCAAGCTCCCGAAACTCTTTCTCAAGAAAATGTGCCGAACCCTCGTACAGATGTAGTGAGTGCGCATGGCCTGCATCCTCGAGAGCCCTGACCAATGCCCGGGAATTGGCACTGGCCGTGGAAGCGTCATCTTCGGAATGGTGAACAATGATCGGCACATCGAGATTCTCGAGGCTGGGCACAAGATCCTGCAGGGGCGTTGTCGCCCAGAACGACGCACCCCTGACCAGGTCGGTGACCAGCAGCGCGCGCATCGTCACGGCGCCACCCATCGAGTGTGACCACATGAAGACCCGCTCCGGATTTACCGACTCAACCTGCCCGAGCAACTTCAACAGGGCGATCACATCCTCGGCGTAGTAGTCGACCGACTGCTTCATCGTTGTGAATTCCAGCCCTTCCGAATTATTGTGGCCACGATAATCTGGCATGACGACGAGAAATCCACGCGACGCGTACAGCTCCGGAACAGACCGATAGTAGTCACCGGGCCGCGAATCGATCCCCTCAGCAGTTATCCCGTAGCGCGTTGGATCCGGAACATAGCCATGGTTGGCAACGATGACCGGGAATCCGTCCGCCGGCGTACTCGCATTCGGAACAGCGACCAACGCGTGCAGCCTGAGGCCGGATGACTTATACGAAACCAGGTACGCGCTGAAGCTCGGGCCATCGTCAAGCGCGCGCTCATAATTGAGCCCATCCTGATCGCACCCGGCCAGGGCGACAACCGCAAGCGTCGCCGCAACAGCCCATCTCATCAAAACGCGCGTCCGAACAGGAACAGGAACAGCATCGTTGCTGCAAAGAACACGAGCAAGAGATAGCTGACGCGATCCACTTTGCCCGGCACCAGGTACCAGCCATCCTGTTTTTCCTCGAGTGCTTCTTCCTTGAACTTCTTGATCTGCCCGCGAACGGAGTACGGTGAATACTCCTTGCTGAAGCCATCGAGCAGTACGCTCGCGGCAATCGTCACGACAATATTGGTGATGGCACCAATTGCGCAGAACCAGGGCCACGCGATATCCGTGTGCTTCGCCAGGTACCAAACCATCACGAAGCCAACTGCGGTACCGATGAGCACGCCCTTCTCGTTTGCCTGCTTGGAGAAGAAGCCGACGGCGAACATGCCGAGCTGTGCTCCGACGAAGTAGGAGCCGATGTTGCTGAGCACCAGCAAAATTGATCCAGTGCTGCCCGTCAGCATTACGGCGGGCACAATTATGACCAGTGCAATGATAATGGTGAAATACCTCGACGCCTTGAGGTAATGCTCCTCCGACTCACCCTTGCGTATGTACTTCTGGTAGAAGTCGACGGTCATTACGGTCGACATGGAGTTGAACGCCGAATCGAGGCTCGACATCGACGCCGCCATTACTGCTGCCGCAATCAGGCCCATCAAGCCGGGCAGTCCGTAGTCAGACGCAAACTTCAGGATTATCGTGTTGCTGTTCTCGAACTCAACGCCCTGGTAATAGCTGTAGAACAAGACGCCGAGGAAGATGAACAGGAAGTAGATGAAGAAGGCCGCAAATCCCATTGTCAGGTAGGACTTCTTCGCATCCCCAATCGTCTTCGAGGCAAGCGTTCGCTGTACCATCATCTGATTCGTGCCGTACACGGTCACGTGGTACAGGGTCATGGCAATGATGCCCGACCAGGCCGTAGTAGCCTGCGTCAGGTTGAAGTCAAACTGAAGCGGGTTGAGCTTACCCTGTGCCTTGAGTGTCGTCAGCGTCGAGCCGATGGACTCTGGCATTTCCAGTATCAGCGCGCACAGAATAATAATCGCTCCAACAAGCAGGATTCCCGCTTGAGCAACGTCGGTCCAGATGACAGCTGTGATACCACCCAGGGCTGTGTAGATCAGAGCGATGAGTGTGACAATGACGATTGCATGCACGACGTCGATGCCCGTAATGAACTCGAGAACCAAAGATGTTGCATAGAGAATCGCCGCCGACGTCATCGTCTGCGATACGAGCCAGATACTCGAAATAAGAGCGCGCGCTCGCGGCCCGAAACGACGCTCCTGGTAGTCATAGATCGAGGCCACTCCGCTGTTGTAGAAAAATGGCAGGAACAGCGTAATTACGACGAAGATTACAATGGGGTAGTTGGCGTGCAGCGCGATGACGGAAAACCCGTCGGAATACGCCCAGGAAGGTCCACCCAGGAATGACAGCGCACTCACATACGTTGCTACGACCGAAATACCAATCGCCCACCAGGGTGTTGACCGGTCGCCCAGGAAAAAATGGTCTGCAGTACTGATCCGCTTGCTGAGGTAGTAGCCCAGCAACAGGTTGCCAAGAATGTAGACAACCAGAATAGTCCAGTTCAATGTGCCAAATTCACCCATTCCTTGCTCCTTTAGTGTGCAGTCCAGCCGCCGTCAACACGCAAGCTATGGCCGGTGACCGACCCGGCGCCGGGCGAGGCGAGATACAGGACCGCCGCCACGATGTCATCGAGAGTCGCCAGTTTCTTGAGGGGAATCATCCCGAATACAAACTCCCGAAATTCGGGATCATCGAGCATCGGCATGGTTAAGGGTGTCTCGACAAACGTCGGTGCGACCGAATTAACCCGGATTCCCTTGGGTCCAAGTTCCACAGCCATCGCTTTGGTGAGGCCTTCGATCGCATGCTTGGTCATGCAATACACGGTTCTGCGCGGCGAACCCACATGTCCCATCTGTGACGACATATTGATAACCGAGCCCGACACGTTCTGTGCCAGCATGGCCTTCACGGCCGCCTGCGCCACGCGGAATGCCGCCCTGATATTGAGATCAATAACGAAGTCGAGCGCCTCGGTATCAATTTCGACAAATGGCTGCGGCCGGTTGCCCCCGGCGTTGTTGACGAGAATGCTCAGTCCGTCAACGGAGGCGACACGCTCAATAAACTCGTCGTCGGTTACATCAGCAATCCAGGTCTCGATACGCCCGGATTCGTGCTTTCCCAATTCCGCCAGGTCTTTTCCTGTACGGGCTACGGCAATGACGCGGGCCCCGGAATCCGCCAGACCCTCGGCACAGGCCCTACCTATGCCCCGCCCCGCACCGGTTACCAGCGCAACCTGACCTTCCAACATTGACGCCATCATTGACTCCGCGTTGCATCCGGATGCAATA
>JAOUNK010000152.1 GCA_029881015.1 Gammaproteobacteria bacterium
GCGCAGCCGAGCAACTCACCGTTACGCTCGGCAAGCCAGATGCGGCCGTTCTGGCCGGCATCGAGGACGTACTCGGCCACGGTGCGGGCAACGTAGGCCTCGAACCTGAGACCGTAGCCCGGCAACGCATCGTAACCGGCTCCATGCAGCGCAATGATGCGGCCAAGGTCGCCGGGATGCAGATCGTGACGAACAGAGAAATTCTCCAGCATGCAGCAAGACTACGCTGCCCTCTCGCTGATTGGCAACGCGAACTCGAAACGCGTGCCGTGATTCGCGGTACTGGTGACCGTGATACGACTGTCATGCAAATCGAGTATGCGCTTGACGATTGCGAGCCCGAGACCGGACGAATCCGAACGTGCCTCCTCGCCGTCAAGCGCGCGATAGAAGCGATCGAAGATGCGCGGCAGATCGGTCTCCGCAATACCGGGCCCATTGTCGGAAACGGCGATCGCCACCGAGCTGTCACTTTGCGTGATCGATATCGTGATGTCGCCGGCGGCAGGCGTAAACTGCACCGCATTACGGACCAGGTTTTCGAGTACGCGCTGGATGAGACCGATGTCGCCGAGCGTGAACGCCGTCGCCGCATCGGCGTCAACGTGCAGGCGAATGTTCTTGCGCTCGGCTTCATGCTGGAACTCCTGGGCGATGTCCTGCACAAGTTCGGGTAGCGAGAACGCCTCGATGCTGGGCGCGACACTGGCCGAGTCCAGCTTCGCGAGCTCGAACAGGTCGCCGATCAGCGTACCGAGGCGCAGCGTGTGCTTGCGCGCAATCCGCAGGTAGCGATCGCGTTCTTCTCCCGTTATCGACTCTCCCTTGATCAGCAGCGTTTCAATCGAACCCTGCATCGCGGACAACGGCGTTCGCAAGTCGTGCGAAATGTTCGACACGAGCTCCCGGCGCAACCTGTCGTTCTCCCGGAGTTGATCGATCTGGCGACGGATCTGTCGCGACATGTCGAGGAACGATCGCCCCAGCGCATCGATCTCGTCACCGTCGGCTGCCAGTCGTGGCAGGTCCGGTTCGAGCGCGAAGCGCGACTCCGTGACTCGCTGCATCTCGCCACTCAATCGCTTCAGGCGCCTGGTGAGCACGCGAAAGACCAGGAAACCTATGACCGCGGTAAACAGAACTATCGTGGCGGCCGCAGCCGCACTGGAGCGAAAGACATAGGACTCACCGATATCGCTCGCCAGTGCTTCGTATTGTGCGCCGCCCAGCACGACGTAGAGATAGCCCTCGGTGCCCTGGCCGGAGCGAACCTCGGCCGCGGAGAATACCTTGGTACTTTCCGCGTTGCGCGGGTCATCCCCGCGCAACGGGAACACCGCCGTGCCGGCGATAAGTTCATGCACGGGTTCCAGATCGATACGCTCGAGGAGAACCCTGTTGTCCGGCAGGTTGTGCCCAAGAATTCTGCCGGCGGGGTCGAGCAGGTAGATCTCCGCGGTCGGATTGATCACCATCGCGTGCGCGGCAAGGTCGCGCAGGCTGTCGAGATCGGGTTTGCCGTTCTCGATAAGCTGGCGTTGCTCCGTGACATACATCGCGATCGGCGCGTTGAGCTTTTGCGACAGCTCCTCGTAATAGGCGCGCGTGTAGCCACGTTCGACGGCGAACAATGCGGCGCCCATCGTGAGCACGATAGCGAGCAATGCGGCTGACAATTTTGCAAACAGGCTGTTCATGCCGCTTGCCCGGAAAACTTGTAGCCGACACCCCAGACCGTGACGATAATTTCGGGATGTGACGGATCGGCTTCTATCTTGGCGCGGAGGCGATTGATGTGTGAATTGACGGTGTGTTCGTAGCCTTCGTGTCCATAGCCCCAGACCTGGTCGAGCAGGTCCGCACGGCGAAAGACGCGGCCGGGATGGCTTGCGAGGTGCTCAAGCAAGTCGAACTCGCGCGCCGTGAGCTCGACACTTTCCCCGTTTAGTGTCACTTCGCGTCGCGACGGATCGATGGTAACGGGCCCAGCGTCGATCGCCGGCTTGCCGACGCCATTATCCCGCGCTGCAGCCTGCAGTTGCTCGACACGCCGCAGGATGGCGCGCGCCCGGGCGGCGAGTTCCAGCACGCTGAACGGTTTGGTCAGGTAATCGTCAGCCCCTGTTTCAAGGCCGAGGATTCGATCCAGCTCTGACGACTTGGAGGTAAGCATGAGGATTGGCTGGTAGGGCCGGTCACGCCTCACGGCGCGGCAGATCTCGAGGCCGTCCGGGCCGGGAAGCCGCAGGTCCAGCACCAGCAACGCCCAATCCCCGGTCGTCGCCAGGCGCATACCCTCGTGCCCGTCATTCGCAATGACGACCTCGTCGCAAAGGTCCGCGAGATGCAGCGCGACCAGTTCGGCGATGTCGCGTTCGTCTTCGACCAGCAGGATTCGGCGAGCTCTCAGCATAACCACGTTAGAGTTTGAGGGGCTTGCAGAGTAGACCTGAAACTTCACGGAAATATCACAGCGGCGGAGCAGGGCTGCGGCGACTCCTTGCGCCGCAGCCCCGGGAACTAGTCGATACGCGTTATGCGCACGCGCGCGACCGGATTGTCGAAGCGATGCTGGTTGTTGAGACCGGAGGTTGCGAATCCGTCGTCCTGGCCGACCACGCCGGCATGCATCGAGACGCGATCCGCAATGTCATCGCGCGCTGCATTGAAGCCTTCGCCGCCACCGGCGGGCCCCGGAATGTGCGCGGCCTCCTCGGTGTTCGCTTCGGTGCCGGCGTCGTAGGCGATCGTGCGCCAGGTCATGCTTGTGCCGGCCGCCAGTGTCGAGACGTCGACGGCGTCCAGTGCCGCGATTGCGTCATTGGTGTTGACGAGCATCGAGCTGGTGCTGATGCGCAAGGTGGCGACGTCGCTCTCGAGAACCTCGATCGTGATGGTCTCGGTACCGCCGGGGCCGATCGGTCCGGCACCGGATGCGGTTGCACGCACATCGCCATCGGCGCCCGCTTCGGCAAGTAGCGCCATGTTGTCACCACCTTCCGCTTGCTCCTCGAGACCGGCCGTTGCCGCGCTACCAACGCTGAACACGTGGTAGCCCGTGGCATGAGCGATCACAGCGACCGGTGACAGCGGTTGAGCATTGGTCAGGTTGTCGACGGTCACTTCGAACGTGGCCATGGCGGGCGGCGGCGGTGGTGGTGGGGGGACGAAGTCGTTGTCGCTACTGCAGCCGGCCAGTACCGCGCCGCTCAGGGCAAGCGCCAGGACATTGCTTGGCTTAATAGTCATGGCAGCCTCCTATTGTACGCTGAGCGTGACGCGGATAACCGGGTTCAGCCAGCGGTGTACGCGACTGTCGAGGTCACTGATGCCACCGTTGGGGTCGGTATCGCCGAGCGAGCCGCGGTGGATGTGGACGTTGCCGTTCGTGTCCGCGCCTGCGGCGCCCGTTCCGCCGGTACCGCCGAGGCCACTCGGGTCAGCCGGAATGCCGGCCACGCCAGGCATGCCACCGCCGTTGACAGTCTCGTCGTTGGCTTCGGTGCCGGCATCGTAGGCCGGCACGTCAAACGTGTACACGCCAGGCGCTGTTGGAATCTCGACCGCGTTCAGGCCAGCGAAGCCGTCGTTGGTCGGCAGCAACATCGCGACGAGGCTCAGGCGATCGTTCGTGGTGCCGTCCGTGTTCATGGTGAAGGTTGTGGATGAGGCGGGCGCGAGTAAGCCACCGGCCGGGTTTTCGACCACCGTCGCACCGAGACCGTTGACGTCAGCCAGGAGCCCGCTGACGTCGCCGCCCTCTGCCATGGCCTGGAGGTTGGCGGAGGCGGGCTGGCCCGCCACGAAGAGATTGTTGCCGGCCGGGTGAGCTGCGACGAGGAACGGTGTGAAGTGTATGGCGTTCGTCAGGTTGGTGATGGTGACCTCGAATTGCGTTGCGCCAGCCGTTGGGGCAAACAGGATGCTGCTTGCAGCGAGTGCGCCAAAAAGCGTCTTGTTCATTGGGTTGACTCCGTGATGTTGGGAAGGACGTTCTACGGAGTGCAGGATGGCGCCGAAATCTCACAGGAGTTTCACAGCCAGGTCACAAGTGTCTTGCGATTAGGTAACGGCGTCTTCGGCCAGTTTCTGGCGGAGTTTTTCGAGCAGGCGTTTCAGCGTAGCCGCGTTACTCGGGCCCATGCGCAGCATGAGCTTCTGCCCGCTCGAAAGGGCTTCGAGATCGGGATCCGCAAACTCGTACAAGACGTTCGGCCGTGTGAGTACGATGGGTTTTGCCGGCCGCGGGGTGGCGAGCAGGTGGTCGATGACCTCGACCAGGCGGTCGTTGAAATACGCGTCGGGGTATCCCAGCCGTTCATAGGACTTCTGGAACAGCGGGTAGTACCGGCGGTACGTGTCGTAGACGGCGTCGATGTCGGCGTAATAGATATAGGCAACCAGCGCGTCGTAGCGCAGGTAGCTCGAGATCCCGAGCACCGTGCTGCCGTCGTCGGCCGTGTCCGCTGCGAAGCTGTCCTCGAGGGGACCCACAGGACGAATCTTCTCCGACAGCTCCGGCCGCGTCAGGTTGTCGATCGTGGCGACCAGGCGGTCAATGACCGCTTCCCGCACAAGCAGCGACTCGATCGCGGACCCGAACGTCGCGTCGATCTCGAGCAGGAAATAGGCATCGCTGTCATCCAGCGAAGGCAGGGGCACAAGCTCGCCGGACGCGGCTGCCGCGGGCGCCTCCGGCATCGGGTACTGCGGACTGCCATCTGCCGCGGGCTCGACAGCCGTGGCCGGCTCGAGGGCGGGCGTCGGTTCCGGTTGTGGTGGCCCGAATAGCTGGTCCCTGTATTGCCAGCCAACCACGCCAAATACGATGAGAATGATGACGCCGAGCAGCAGTTTGAGGTCGGGATCGTCCATAACCCTACTGTACACCCACGGAGGCGATGTCGGCACACTCGCTTGCCAGCAGCATCTCGGTCAGCGCGTGATAGTTGAGCGGGTCGAGGCCCGTGATTTCGCGAATCCGGCGCATGCGCGCGTAGATCGTGTTGGGATGGATCCCGAGCGACTCGGCCGCGCGCAGGACGTTCATGTTGGCGTCGGCATAGGCCCGCAATGTTGCCGAGAGCGAACCGCGTGACTTGCGATCGATGGTTGCAAACGCATCCAGCCACGCCGGCAGCGCCGTCCGGACCGTGGCGCGCGCGTGTGTAACCAGCACCTGGCGAAACGGGATATCCGAGTAGCGCATGACGCGGTGAGCGACATCGGCAAACCGGATGGCCAGCCGCGCCTCGCTCGTGGCACGGGGGACATGGGAGGTCGAGGGTACGTCGTCGCTGAGGCCGATAACGGCTGCCGGCCCGACCTGGCGCAGCAGGGGGTAAACGCGGTCCGCGACCAGCGATTGCGGCGCGGTCCATCCCGAGAGGCGTCGTGTGCCGGAGAGAACCGCGACCACGTGATGGTCGCGGACGCCGACGAGGTGGCGAACGGTCGAGTTCGCGAACACCGCGGTCAGGGCATCGGCCATGCGTTGTGCCCGGGCAGGGTTCTCCATCTCGCGTGGATTGACCGAGCGGGCGATCGCGACGCAGTACGACTGGCGTTGCTCCAGGTAGCCCGCCCCGCGCAACAGTTCGGCGGCGACGCGATCGGACTCGTCGTAGCCGCTCAGCAGCGTGTCCAGCAGGCGTGTGCGACGGTCGCCTTCCGCCTCGGCCAGGGCGCGCGTGTGCGCCACGTACTCGGAGGTGAGGACGGTGCCCACCGCGCCGGTGTACTCCACCGTGAAATCGGTGACGGCCGCGACCACTCGTCGAACCTGGGCGGATTCGTCGGCCGACGCCAGGGCGGCATCCCGTACCCAGCGCGAAAGCGTGCGATGGACGCAGCGGTAGGCATGCAGAATGGCGTCCAGCGGAAACTTCTGTGCGGCCCGGCGACGGGCATGCTCCGCGACGAAGACGAACGCGTCGAGGCGGTCGCCCGCGAGCAGTGCGCAGGCCCTGTCGACCACCTCGCCGAGGTGCGCTTCGAGCTCGGGTACGAGTTCGGGATTGCCGGACTCCCGGTACGCCGGCACCTCGCCGGTAACCGCCCTGACGAGCTCGCGCGCGAAGCCTTCCTGCCCTGCCTTGAGGGCGGTGGAGACACCGGGCACGACGCCGTGACGCCGGAGGGCGGTGAGTGTCGCGCGAAGACTATCGAGATCCGTGTGCAGAGCCATTGATTGTGTAGTTTACACAATGACTAGCAACAAAAAGCAGTATTTCAGCCGATGTTTACCCTAGACATTGTGTGTACTGTGCAGTTCCTGGGGAAAACACCACTAAAAGGAGAGGACCATGGCGAAGTATTTGTACGTGTACCACGGCGGCAGTGACCCGGAGACGGAGGAAGAAGTCGCCGAGGTGCTCGACGCCTGGGGGAACTGGCTGGGCTCGATGGGGGCGGCGGTCATCGACGGCGGCAACCCCGTCGGCAGGTCCAGCACGGTCAACCCGGATGGCTCGGTTACAGATGACGGCGGGGCGAACCCGGCCTCGGGTTACAGCCTGATCGAGGCGGCGGATTTCGACGACGCGCTGGCGAAGGCCAAAGGCTGCCCGATACTGCAGGCTGGCGGTTCAATCGAGGTCGCCGAAGTCATCGACATGTAGTGCCGTCAGCGCCCGGCCCCGGGCAGGCGCAACATGCCCGTGGCCAGGGCGGTGCCGAGCAGGATCACGGCACCGCCAAACACCATCGCGCCGGTAATCGGCTCATTGATGACCAGGGCCCCGAGCAGCATGGCTGACACCGGGATCAGGTATGTGACCGTGATGGCTCCGGTTGGCCCGATGTTGGCGATGAGCCGGAAATAGAGAATATAGGCCAGCGCCGTACTGAAGAGCCCCATGGTGATGGCGGCGGCCCAGGCGGTTAATGAGATCGGCGTGTCGGGCCAGGTCACCACGGCGATCGGCAACAGCACCAGCGCCGCGCCGATCTGGCTGCCGGTGGCGATGGCCAGCGGCTTGACGTGGCTGGCATAGCGCCGCGTGAAGTTGCCGCCGATGCCGTACAAGAAAGAGCCACCAAGCGCGGCGACCACGGCGAGAGTCGTGTCGCCCATGGACGCACCCACTTTGTCCCGGACCAGCAGCCAGACGCCAACGGTGCCGACGAGCAGGCCGGC
The DNA here is from genome assembly GCA_029881015.1 of Gammaproteobacteria bacterium. Classification (GTDB taxonomy): domain Bacteria; phylum Pseudomonadota; class Gammaproteobacteria; order Steroidobacterales; family Woeseiaceae; genus UBA1847. The sequence continues at coordinate 7,139 of JAOUNK010000152.1, forward strand.
CGTCCTGCTGATTGTCAATCGTTCACCGAGCCAGGCCCAGGCGATGATGGCGGCAAAAATCGGTGCCGTGGCATTCAGGATGCCGGAGGTCCCGGCGGTCAGGTAAAGCGTGGCCCAGGTCAGCAGCAGGAACGGCAGCGCGGTGTTGTGTATGCCCAGTACGCCGAGTACGGCCCAGTTGCCGATGAGCTCGCCGCCAAGGCCGCGGGCCAGCAGCAGCGGTAGTAGCACAAGGGCGGCGATGGCGACGCGAACCTCGACGAGCGCCAGTGCCCCGAATTCAGGGCCGGCGATCCGCATGAACAGGAACGAGGCACCCCATAGAAAGCCGAGTGCAAAAAGGTCGACGAGATCGCGGCCTCTCATGATCTGGTACTGGTGAGCATGGTTCAGGATACCGGTGGAATAGTAATTAGCCTAGCCTTGACTGACCCGGCGGATCTAGGTCTAATACCCCGCCCACAAGACGGCCAGGTAGCTCAGTTGGTAGAGCAGCGGACTGAAAATCCGCGTGTCGGTGGTTCGATTCCGCCCCTGGCCACCAATCTGGATCGCTAGGGACATTTTTCGGGGTTGTACGTTAACGACAAGAGCGAACTCGACCTTCTCTGGTGCGAGATCTT
>JAOUNK010000480.1 GCA_029881015.1 Gammaproteobacteria bacterium
GTTGCCTATCTGCCTCAACTCGGTCTTCCCCGATTCGTTTCAGCATGTTGCGCAAACTCAAATAGATGACCGCATAAGCGCCGCCCATAGCACCACCGACGATCAATGCAAGTAATGGATCGACTGCAACGAGCAGAACGAGAATAGCGATGACGACGGCGCCCTGCGCAAGCAACCGCATCAGCGGCACCAGAGCATTGCCAACGACCTGCTGTACTTCGCTGAGCACCGCTTTGCCAAGCTCTGCACTATGTCGATTTAGAAACCATTCGTAGGGCTGCGCCAGGTAGCCGGCCACGAGCCGACGGGCGATAGAGTAGTTTCGCATCTGTGTGAAATACGTAATTGCCCAGGTCGTCGCTGCCTTGAATACCACTGATATGACCAATGCAACAAATACAACAATACCCAAGAAACGCAGGAAACGTTGCGGTTCACTGAATTCGAGTCTTGTGTATACAGCATTCAACCAAGAGTTCGTGTCGACAACGTCTGGGTTCGCCAATACCGCCATGAACGGCATGATTGAGGCAATCCCAATGACATCCAGTAATGCCATCACGAGGATCATCCCTAGCAGGAAATAGGCCTGTCGTTTCTCTCTCGGCGAGAGAAGTGAGAGCACTTTTCCAATTACACTGGACATTGTCTTGGCTAGCCTGATCGACCAGGAACGCGAGGCTCTGTTACTTCCTTTCTCAAGACCTCTATCTCCGATTCCAGTGCCTTGTACTCCCTTAGCTTCATCCGCAAGTACTTGCGCGTAATTCGTGCCTTGTCCGAAATTCCCCGCGGTGTGAGTTGGTAGGCATACGCCAGCTTGTTGCCGCTCTTTCGGAAGTTCTCGACTTTCACGAGTCCCTTTTCTACGAGCGCACGAAGGCAGTAGTTGGTCTTGCCAAGACTGACGCCAAGCGATTTCGCGAGGTCGCGCTGTGACAGACCCGGGTCGTTCTCGAGTTCGCGCAGGATGCGAAGGCGTATTTCGTCGGTAAGCATTCGGATATGAAAGTTGCGGGCAGGCTCCCGCAGGACAGAGCAGCTTGTTCGCTGCCGTCCGCTGTCGTTGAATCAGTATATTAGGAGCCTGTTCAACGATTGAACAGGCGGGAGGGTAACAGCGTGAAGTCTAGCCCGCAAGCTATTGATTCTAGGTTTCGAGCTCCTCGATCGCGACCTCGGCACGAGTCTGCTGGCCAAGCAGCTCGAGGAGCACGACGACACGGTCTTTACCGCTTCTCTTCTCGAAAACCGCCTCGATACCTGCGAGCACGCCGGACCGGATCCGGACAGGGTCGCCTTTCCTGACTTTGGGCAGTTCGAAGCGGTGAACCCCGGTCTCGGGGTCTTCGCGCTGCTTGATCGACATCACGATCTGCTCCGAGACCGGCATGTACAGGTGACCAAACTTCACGAGCTTTTGGACGCCGGCCGTGTATTGAACCGGTGCTATGGATTGCTCCTCGGCGCTTGTCGCAACGAACAGGTACCGCGGAAACAGCGGCTCCTCGACATCCACTCGCCCGCCCGGCCGGCGTTTTCTAACGCGCACCTTGGGCAGATAGACCGAGTATCCCTGGTCCCTAAGCCCGTTCGCGGCAAGATCCTCTTGGCGCGCCTTGCAATAGACCAGGTACCACTTACTCATCAGCTGACAACCACCCATACGACCCACGATAGCGTAACATTCGCAGATGATGTTTGAGACGATTTCATGAAGCTGCTGGCGCGTCCTTACCTCGATTTGATCCGGCGCACGCCCGTCCTGCGTCGCGGTGCTGTCATCTGCATCGTTCTCGCGCTGGTCATATCGTCTGCCGAAATCGCCATAGCCCTGTCACTGGTTCCTATCCTGGCGTCGCTCGGCGTGGACGCCGGGGCCAAACTCTCGAGCTACGTGAACATGATCCCACCCGTTGGGTGGCTGGGCATCTTCGTGCTTGCCGCTGCCGCCCGGTCGCTGGCTAGTTGGCAATCGTCGGTGCGCTCGGAGCGCTACACACAGGAGCTGGTT
>JAOUNK010000481.1 GCA_029881015.1 Gammaproteobacteria bacterium
GACCCAGCCGGCCGGCGCGTCGGCGACGACCAGCCCTTCCGCGGTATCGACGACGAGATGCTGGAAACCGGTGCGGACGCCGCGAATTAGATAAACGCCGTCCGCGACGTCGATGCGCTGCATGTTGATTCGGGCGGGCCAGTGCTCGCCCGGGACCTGTACAGGATCCGGACCGGGGGTTGCGCGCCATTGTTGCTCTGCTTCATCGTCACTGAGAATGCGCCACGAACCTCGTGCCCGGAAAAACACCTCGCCATCGACGTGCAACGTCATATGCGGATGGTCTTTGTCCTGCCAGTTCCACTTCCACACGACCGGTACCCGACCGCGAAGCGGCAGATCAGCCGAGGTGTGCAGCGTCTGCAACCTGCCTTTCCTGATTTTTGTCCTGAGTTCCGCGAGGGGTGTGCGTTGATGTTCCTCGACGAGTCGGCGCGGATCGATACGCCGGATACTCAGTGCTTCGGCGCGGCTGTCCGCACCATGGAATTCGACGTCTGGCGGATCCTCGGCATTAACAATACGAACGAGGTCAGGTGGCAGCAGCGCAACGGTCCAGCCGCCCTCCATGTCCGGATTCGACTTGCCACTACCGCTGAATACGGCACGCTCGGAACCGTCTTCGGTGACAATGCACCAAACGGTCGGCACGAACTCATCGATGCCGGGTTCAGTGCCCTGGTAGCGCGCGCCGAGGTTGAATTCGCCATCAAGGCAGAACTCGGTGGTGTTGGCGGCAACGACCATCGGTGCAGCGAGATACGACAGGGTGAGCAGCAGCTGTTTGGCGATCATGAGACGACGTCCTGGCAGTGTGTTCAAGGCTGTTCTGACAAAAATGCGGGAGGGAAATTCCAGGAATGCCGGCTGCGCAGGCTCAATTGAGCGTCGACCCAAACGTCGGCCGCCTGTTGGCTGCCGCCAGGTTGCACGTACCGCGAATCAACTCGAATTGAACCAGTCTCAAATATCTTCCCTGACACACTCGACTCCATCCATCAGCATGCGGTAGATATTCCCTGCACCTGCTCGGTCCGAATTGAAATAGATGAATTTCCCGTCCCGGCTCCAAAATGCGTACGAGTCCTTCCAGTCTCCCTCGGTCAGCCGAAGCGTGGTCTCTCCGTCCGGGGCAAGAACGTAGAGGTTATGCTTCCCCTGTTGCCCACCGATGTCGGAACTGTAAACGATGTGACGGCCGTCTGGCGCCCAGGCTGGGTAGCTTTCCTCGTAGTCGCCGTCCGTCAGCTGTGTCTTCTCGCCGGTTTCCATGTCATAAACGAACAGATCGAAAATATACCCACCCTCGTTCCGAGTGCCTTGCTGGCGATGATAGAGAACCCGCTTCCCGTCGCTGGAAAACTGCGCATGGGCGTCGTAGCCGGGGTCCTCGGTAAGACGCCTTAGCGTACCGGTGGATTTTTCGAACAAGTGAATATCCGACTGCCCTTCCACCCGGTAGGAGTTGAACAGGATGAATCGCCCGTCAGGCGAGTAGCTCGGAAGCCAGTCCCAATCCTCGTGCGATGCGAACGGGCGCAGTTCGCCGGTTGCCCGTTCATACTCGAAGATGTCGGTCTTTCCGTTGTCGCTTGCCTGAGCTACCACATTGAATCTGCCATCCGGTGAAAATGCTCCCGAATTACTGAGGGTGTGCGAGAGATCCGTCTTCTCTCCGGTTGCCAGGTCCATTTCATAGACCCTCGCATCGTTTTCGGCCATTCCCTCTAGACGGGCGGCCATCGATAGCAATCTTCCGTCCGCAGAGGCCCCCTGAACCTGGTACTCATCATGATCGGCTGTCGTGATCTGCTCGATGACGCAGCCGCTGGGATCCACCAGCTTTACGAACGGGCTGGCCGCATCTTCCGATGCAGAGTGCTCGAGCACGTTTGCGGGTGCCCCGTCAGAACAGGAGATTAACGTGGGGAGTAACGCCGCAAGCATTAGCGTGGAATACGTAGAGCGTCGAATTGGGTGCTTTGAGGTGTGGTTGAGTTGGATCATGT
>JAOUNK010000482.1 GCA_029881015.1 Gammaproteobacteria bacterium
CAGTTTTCATTGTTCGGTCGTGCCGGCGTGTTCTTCTGGGATGCTGAGATCATTGTCGACGGCTTTTCCATCGACGTGCCGGAAGATGACAACCCGTATTACGGTGCCGGCGCGCGCGTCGATATTTCGCCCAACTTCACGCTGGTTGGCGACTGGAGCCGTTACGAGCTGGATGACGTCGACACGGACGTGATTTCCATAGGCTTCCAGTACTACTTCGGCAACTAGTTGAGCTAGTCGACCGAAAACTCGAGCGTACAGTCGGCGAGCCGCAGCACGCTGCCCGGGTCGACCTCGAATTCAGTGATGCGTTCAGTGCCTACGCACACACCGTTCACACTGCCGAGGTCGAGTACCTGCACCAGGTCGGCGGTAACGATCAGCAATGCGTGACGCCGACTCACTTTCGGGCTGGGCAGGCAAAGGTCGGCCGTTGCCGAGCGACCGATCATGAAGCGCCCGGGTTTCAGGATGAACTCCCGCGGCGGCTTGTTGGGGCATTGAATCAGCAGCCGCCGCCGGGGTTCGGCCACGGACGGCACAAGCACCGGTCGAGGGGCAACGATTGAGGCATCGAGCGCCAGGTCGGCACGCAGGTTGCGTGCCGCCGCACTGACGATCTGGCGGCTCGCCGTCCCGGCACCGTTCTTGCCAACGATGGCAAGACACTCGCGGAGCAGCTTCGCGATCGCGCTCGGGGTGCCGCCGCTCAGGTTGTGCAGCCGTTCAACCGCATCGAAATCAAACAGGTCCTGGATATCGCCGTGTCCCATGGTGGCGCATATCCGGTTCATGAACTCCCGGGTCTCGAAAATCGACATAGGACCCAACCGGATCGGGGTACCGGCCTCCTTGCGCAGGCCATCGAATGCCGTGTTACGCAAAATGTCATTCAGACAGTTGGCGCCTGACAGAATGACCATGAGGCTGCGCCCTATTTGCGACGCGCCGGTCGACCTGGTGAGGCGTGAAATACAATCGAGCAACCACTTCGACTGTTGGTCCGCCTTTTCGATACAAAGCACTGTCCGGTGGCGGTGATTGCACTGGTACTCCAGGAACAGCGTCAGCACATTCTGCAGATCGGAGAGCGTGAGATCCTTGGGGTCGAAGCCAATCGCGCGATTGATCTCGGCGAATGCCGCCAGGGCGTTCTCCTGCGGATGCCGGATCCTTATGGACGTCGTTCGCTCATCGAGACCGTCGATGAACGACCCGATTACCTGGCCGATCTCAGCACTGTCTGCCCCGAGCACCAGGGCAATCCTGCGCTGCTCTTCGAACGCGGTATCGAGACTCGATTTGGCCACGAGGTGCCGGTGCATCGGCGGCCGGCCATCGGGGGCGACCGCAATACCTGCGTCTTGCGCGGTTGATTCAACGCTCATTGTCAGACCTCACTTTGGGCCCCGGAGATTGGGCCGTTATGGGTTCTTCTTGGTATTTTCTTGCTTATCGTTATTGGTCTTAGTCTAGGCCTTATTTTGCATTATGTGAAGTCAACTGGAAGTAGTCCACATAAGCTATTGAAATAAATAACAAATCACTTGTCCGAACTGCCCTGAATCCGCAATAAAAAAGCCGCCGCGATCGTGAGACCGCGGCGGCCGCCCTGCACCTAACCTCTTTCGCTAGTGATCCAGAGCAGTTACCTCGTCGGGCTCGCGAACGGCCCCGAACCAGGTGGCGAGGCGCAGATTGATTGCCACGCCGTGCCGGTCAAGGACGGACCCGAGCGTTATCGCACAGGCACCGAATATCGCGAGGTCTATCCAGCTGCTTTGCAGCACCAGTGACAGCAGCGCGTCGAATCCGAACAGGACGCTCGCGATCGCCGTCACGATGCCCGCGACCGCGGCGGTGCGGTTGCGCATGGCGATACCGGACATCACCAGCAAACCGCCCGCGATCAGGCTCAGGAACGCCGTGAGCGCACTCTGCTCCGCCGCGACACTGATGATGAAGCTGCACGCGATGAAGAAGCTCACCGAGAACCCGGTCAA
>JAOUNK010000483.1 GCA_029881015.1 Gammaproteobacteria bacterium
CCATATCACCGAGTGCCACACCATTGGAAAGTGCATTGATGGCAGGCAGCTTGCAGCGCGCATTGATTTGCTGGATCCCTACATCGTTGTCCGTGGCGGGACCCGTTACGATGGCAGGTTCGATCGAGAATTCCCTGCGCAACAGTTCGGTGCCACCCCACGCGGACACCGGATCATTGGCGCAGAGAACCACGGCGGTCAGCGCGTCGCGGATCGCCGCATCCGACAGGATTGCACCCACACCGTAGGCTCCGAGCAGCCCGTCGCCGAGTTCCAGCACGATCACGTCGGGCTTGTGCTTCGCGAGCCCCGAGAGAAGTGCGCGCGTCAGCTCGGGACCATTGACCTCAGTTGTCGCGACGATGCCGAAGTCAGAGAAGATCATCGTCTCGCTCGCGCCGGCATCTTCCATGGCGAGAATATCGCGCCGCAGCGATACGCCAGTCGCCTTGCATGCCGCGACGTGGTGACCAAGGTGCCGCAGGCGTCCGACGATCGCACAGGCGGCGGCCGTCTTGCCGGAGTCCATGCAGGTACCTGCCAGCGCTATGACCGGCACGCCCTGTGTGTCGAGCACCGTGTCCTTGTCGAGCGTGCGCAATCCGGCACGTGCCGGTACGCCGATGCGCTCGCCCAGGTACGGGAAGCTCAACACCGTGCCGAGTACTTCGCAGTCGAACGGTGGGCCCACGTCGGGATTGGCGGAATCGCACAGACCGAGGACACCGCCGATATTCAGGATCTGGATCGTGTCACCGGGTTTCAGTGATGTCGGCAAGTGACCGGAGTAGCCGCGCAGTGCCTTGCGATGGCCCAGCGCACCGACGATGACGTCCCCCTGGTTCACAGTTGCCATGCGTCCCGAGGTCAGCTCGAGCTGGTTGTAACGTGACTTGTTGTTCTTGATGCGTGCCGCGACGAGCACACCCTCCTCGCAGGGGATTTTCCTGGACAATCGAAGCTCGGACGTAAGGCCGTTATGCTGCGCAACCGATGCGATCTTGTCGACGACAACGCTCTTCATGCGCCTTTCTCGCCAGCACGGGTTTGCAGCGATCCGGGCAGCGACAACACGCGTGCGTAGCCCAGCGCGTCGGCGGGCGTCCACTCACCGGCCGACTCGCCGTAGACGCCCTTGGTCGCCGCGAGCAGCGAGTAGTCCGACTCGACGCCATCGATGAACAGCTGGCCCGGCCGCAAGGTGAACCTGACCGTTCCCGTGACGCGCCGCTGCGACGTAGCGAGTAGCGCTTCGATATCCTCGCACGCCAGGTCGAGTTGCTTCCCTTCATGCACCAGGTCGCCGTAGATGGCGGCGACGCTGTCCTTGACGCGCATTTGCTGCGCACTCAGGACCAGTTTTTCCAGTTCACGGTGCGCCGTAATGAGCGCGATCGCCGCGGGCGCCTCGAAGGCAACGCGTCCCTTGGTGCCGAGCACGGTGTCGCCGAGGTGAATGCCACGGCCAATCCCGTAGCCGCCGGCCAGCTCTTCGAGGGCTTCGATCAGCCGGACCGGCGGCAACGCCTTGCCGTCGAGTGCCGCGGGTACGCCCTTGCTGAAACGCAAGGTGTGTGTCGAGGCCTCTTGCGGATTGGCGAACGCCTCCTTCGAAAGCACCCAGGCCGATTCGGGAATGGAATTTTCCGAAGTCAGGGTTTCCTGTCCACCGATCGTAATTCCCCAGAGACCGCGGTTGATCGAATAGGCCGATCCCTGCGGCGGCAGCGGCAGGTTGTGCGCTTCCAGGTAGGCAAGTTGCTCGTCGCGTACCCAGTTGTTGTCCCGCACCGGGGCAAGCACCTCGAGGCCCGGGTTGAGCGTCCGCAGCGCCACCTCGAAACGGACCTGGTCGTTGCCGGCCGCCGTACAGCCGTGAGCGACAGTCGTTGCGCCTCTCTCCCTGGCAAGCATGGCGAGTTTCTCGGCCTGCAGGCCGCGTTCCGCGCCCACGCACAGCGGGTACGCATTGCCGCGCAACACGTTGCCGGCGATGAGAAA
>JAOUNK010000153.1 GCA_029881015.1 Gammaproteobacteria bacterium
GGTGATCTAGAGCCACTCTCGCCATGACGGACGGGGAGCGTCCCTCGAGGTCTTCGTAGGGTACGTTGGCAAAGTACTGACGCAGGTAACGGGCGACATCAGACTTTTTCTTAAGCGAAGGAGTAGTGGCACGCGATGCAAGGATAGCGTCAATAATCTGCTGCCGCGCGTCCCCGCTGCGTCGATTGGTTTGTTTAGTCACTGCGAGTGCCTTGGTGGGTTCGGGAGTCCCTGGGGCCGCAATTTTAGCTCACATCAGACAATGGAATACAACGTTTAAAGTACGTATACCGGTGTTTATGGCGCCCCGATCAAACGCGCTCGTGCGAGCAGGCGTTCCATGATGTTATTGAGCTGGTCGAGTTCCTCCTGCGAGAGGCCTTCGAGGAGGTCGCGTTCGAATCCCAGTGCGAGATCCGCTATTTCGTCATGCAGCTTCTTGCCGTCGTCCGACAGGTTCAGGATGGAGCGACGCTTGTCGGCATCGGCAAATTCCCGGTCGATACGACCGTTCTTGATGAGCTTGGTGACGGCCCGGCTGACGGCGACCTTGTCCATCAGGGTGCGCTCGGCGACTTCGACCGCCGACAGGCCCGGAAAACGACCGAGCACGGCTATCACGCGCCATTCGGGGATCGACACGTTGAAACGCTTGTCGTAGGCGCGGGCGACCGTGGTGCTGACCGTGTTTGACAAGACAGCGAGCCGGTACGGCATGAAATTCTCGAGCTTAAGATCGGTACTCATAGTGCCGCCAATTTATCACGCAAGGTGAGGCAGCGCGAGATACTCGGTCGACTGCATCTCGATCAGGCGGCTCGTGGTGCGTTCGAACTCGAAAGACAGCCGCGAGCCCGTATACAGGTTGTGGACGTCGACGTCCGCTGACAGGATCAGCTTCACACGACGGTCATAAAACTCGTCAACGAGTGAAATGAAGCGCCGCGCCTGGTCGTCGTGCGATGCATCGAACTGCGGCACGCCCGAGATGATGACGGACGGATACCAGCGAGCGATCTCGATGTAGTCGGCCTGGCTGCGCGGGCCGTCACAAATATCGTCGAAACGAAACCAGGCAACGCCCTTGGCGCGGCATCGTGCACGAACGTCGCGACCGTTGATATCGAGGTCGATTTCGGTTTCGACCTGTGCCGATGCGGTTTCATCGAAAAAGTAGTTCAGTTTCTCGGCCGCGTTCTCGTCGTCCGGCGAGAGATAGGTACCTGCCTTCTGCAGAATACGCAGGCGGTAGTCTGTCCCGCCGTCCATGTTGACCACATCGGTGTGTTCTTTCAGGAGCGCGATCGCGGGCAGAAAGCGCTGCCGCTGCAGTCCGTCCTGGTAGAGGTCGTCCGGTCTGGAGTTGGAGGTTGTCACCAGCGTGACGCCGCGGCTGAACAGTCCTTGCAGAAGTTTGCCGAGAATCATCGCGTCGCCGATATCGCTGACAAAGAATTCGTCGAAGCAAAGGACTCGTGTGTCGCGGGCGATACTGGCGGCCACCTTGTCGAGCGGGTTCTCGACGAAGCTGAGCGTCTTCATGCGCGCATGGACATCATGCATCATGCGGTGGAAGTGCACGCGCCGCTTCTGCTCGATGGGCAGGTTTTCGAAGAAGATGTCCATGAGAAATGTCTTGCCGCGGCCGACACCACCCCAGATGTAAAGGCCGCGCACGGTTTCGCGCGGATCGCTGCGGAAGAACATGGTGCGCAATCCGCCCCTGCGTGGCGGCTGCGCGAGCAGTCTGGCCTGAAGATCTTCGAAGCGGCTGATGACATCGAGTTGCGCGGCGTCTTCAACATGCCCCTCGCGGTGCAGGCTTTCGTCGTATGCTTCGCGTATGTTCAATCTACCCTCATAGCTGTATTTGCAGCGCACTTGCAGCAGCGCTAGATTACATGGCTGTCTCAGCGGGTCCAACCAGAGAAGGTGTCACCGGATATGTCAGAAGCAATTGAACGCGAGTCGATGGAATTTGACGTAGTGATTGTCGGCGGCGGCCCCGCCGGGCTGGCGGCGGCGATCCGCCTGATGCAGCTCGACGACACGCTTGCGGTGGTCGTGGTGGAGAAGGGGTCGGAAATTGGCGCGCATGTTCTGTCCGGCAACGTCTTTGAACCGACCGGGCTCGATGAGCTGATACCTGACTGGCAGGAGAAAGGCGCGCCGGTGAAGACCGCGTGTGTCGGTGATCGTGTGCATTACCTGACCAGCGAGACCGGAGCGGCCCCGGTACCCGGCCTGTTCCTGCCGCGCCCCATGCACAATCATGGCAACTACATCATCAGCCTGGGTGCATTGTGCCAATGGCTCGGCGAGCAGGCCGAGGGCCTGGGCGTCAATGTGTTTCCCGGATTCGCGGCGTCCGAGGTGCTCTACGACACCGATGGACGCGTGACCGGCGTGGCGACGAGCGATATGGGCGTCGGCAAGGATGGAGCGAAGAAGAGCGCCTACACGCCGGGTTACGAGCTGCGCGGCAAGTACACGATTTTTGCAGAAGGCGTGCGTGGCAATCTCAGCGAAGAGGTCATGCAACGTTTCAACCTGCGTGAGAATGCCGACCCACAGCACTATGGCATCGGCATCAAGGAGGTCTGGGAGGTGGAACCGGAGCGGCATGAAGAAGGTCTGGTGGTACACACGACCGGCTGGCCGCTGGACAAGCACACGGAAGGTGGAGGTTTTCTCTACCACGCCGCCAACAACAAGGTCTATCTCGGACTGATCATTGCGCTGAATTACAGGAATCCGCACCTGTCGACGTTTGACGAATTCCAGCGCTGGAAGACGCACCCGAAGATTCGCTGTTACCTCGACGGTGGCAAACGCATCGCGTACGGCGCACGCGCGGTCAACAAGGGCGGCCTGCAGTCGTTGCCGAAACTGGTCTTCCCGGGCGGCATGCTGGTTGGCTGTGGCGCGGGCTTCCTGAACGGCGTCAAGATCAAGGGTGCGCACACGGCCATCAAGACGGGCATGCTCGCAGCAGAGAGTATTCAGAAGGCGCTGGCCGCGGGCGACCAGGGCCAGTCGGAACTCGATGATTTCGAGACCAGTGTGAAAGCTTCATGGGTTTACAAGGAATTGCACCGCGGTCGTAACTTCGGTCCCGGCCTGCACAAGTTGGGCATGTTCTTCGGCGCCGTTTTTGCGTTTATTGACCAGAACATCTTCTTCGGTAAATTGCCCTTTACGTGGCGCAACCGGGAGCCTGACCACGAGTCGCTGCAGAAAGCGTCCGAGGCGAAGGTCATCGAGTATCCGAAGCCCGATGGTGTGCTCACCTTCGACAAGATGTCATCGGTATTCCTGTCCAACACCAATCACGAGGAAGACCAACCCTGCCATCTGAAGCTCAGGGACGCGTCGATCCCGATCGCTTTTAACCTGCCTGAGTACGGCGAACCGGCGCAGCGCTATTGCCCGGCCGGTGTCTACGAAATCGTGGAAGAGGGCGGCGCGAAGACCTTCCGGATCAGCCCGGCGAACTGCGTGCACTGCAAGACCTGTGACATAAAGGACCCGAAGCAGAATATCGTCTGGACCGTTCCTGAGGGCGGCGGCGGCCCCAACTACGCCAACATGTAATTAGGTACCTAATTACGTTATTTCGCTTGCATGCGGATGGCGCCGTCGCAGCGGATCGTCTCGCTGTTGACGTAAGTGGTCTCATAGATGAACTGGACCGTATTCGCGTACTCCTCGGGTTTGCCGAGGCGCTTCGGGAAAGGTACTTGTGTGGCCAGCGAATCCTGAACCTCCTGCGCCATGCCCGCCATCATCGGTGTCAGCATGATACCCGGGGCAATCGTGTTGACTCGAATGCCGAAATTGGCGAACTCACGGGCCAGCGGCAACATCATGGCGTGCACGCCGCCCTTGGAGGCGGAATAGGCCGCCTGGCCAATCTGCCCTTCGAACGCCGCAATCGATGCCGTGCTGATGATGACGCCGCGTTCGCCCTCAGCGTCAGGCTCGTTCTCGTTCATGATGGCGGCCGCTTCCTTGGTCACATTGAAGGTGCCGACAAGGTTAATCTGAATAACCCGGTTGAACATCTCTGTCGGCCACGTTCCGTCACGGCCTAGAGCGCGACCCGCGGTCGCCACTCCGGCGCAGTTAATGGCCAGCGTTATGCCGCCCATGGCGGCTTTCGCCTTCTGCATAGCCGCTTTGACCGAGTTTTCACTGGCCACGTCCGTATTGACGTATAACGCACGCTCGCCGAGTCTTGCGGCGCTTTGTTCGCCGAGTTCGTCGTTGATATCGAGCAAGACAACCTGGCCGCCCGCGTCGACAATGCGTTGCGCGCTGGCGAAGCCGAGTCCCGAGGCGCCGCCGGTAACGACAGCCTTAGCTTCTGACAGTTTCATTGGACTTTCCCCCTACAGGATTTCGTAAGCTACTGCGGTTGCTTCGCCACCGCCGATGCATTGCGTCGCGATGCCGCGCGTCAGTCCACGGGCAGCGAGTTCGTGCAGCAGTGTGACGGAAATACGGCAGCCGGTTGCCCCAATCGGGTGACCGAGAGCGCAAGCACCGCCGTTGACGTTGACCTTGTCATGACCGATGCCGACGTCCTTCATGGCGGCCATCGTAACGACGGCGAAGGCCTCGTTGATTTCATAGAGATCGATATCGTCGGCCGCCCAACCCTGGGCGTCGAGCAGTTTCTGCAACGCGTACACCGGGGCTGTGGTAAACCACGCCGGTTCCTGCGCATGCGCTGAATGCGCAACGATCCTTGCAATAGGCGTCAGGCCGCGTTTCTCGGCCTCTGTAGCCGTCATCATCAGGACTGCGGCCGCGCCATCTGAAATTGACGAAGACGTTGCCGCCGTCACGGTACCGTCTTTCGCGAAGGCCGGGCGCAGAGTGGGGATCTTCTCGATACTGACCGCACCGGGTGTTTCATCGGTGTCTACGACGGTCTCGCCCCGCCGCGACCTGATCGTGACCGGCGCAATCTCGCCCGCAAACGACCCGTCAGCGACAGCGCGTTTAGCACGCGTGGCCGACTCAGCGGCGAAGGCATCCATCTCCTCACGTGAAAAGCCGTACTTGTCGGCGGTCACCTGGGCGAAGTGCCCCATCATCTGGCCCTCGAACGGGTCCTGTAGTCCGTCGTAGAACATGTGGTCGAGGACTTCCTGGTGCCCCATGCGATAACCGTCACGAGCCTTGGGCAGCAGGTAGGGAGCGTTGCTCATTGACTCGAGGCCGCCGGCGATCACGATACCGGCGCTGCCGGCCTTGATCATGTCGTGGCCCATGATGATCGACTCCATACCGGAGCCGCACATCTTGTTCACGGTGACACAGGGAACGCCGTTCGGCACGCCGGCGGCAAGCGCAGCCTGTCGTGCCGGCGCCTGGCCGAGACCCGCCGGCAGCACGCAACCCATGATGACCCGATCGATATCCGCAGCGTCGACGCCGCTCCCGGCAAGCGCGCCCCGGATTGCCGCGGCCCCAAGCTCGGTCGCGCTGGCTCCACGCAATACGCCCTGGAATGCGCCAATTGGTGTGCGCTGCGCCGCCACAAGGACGACTGTGTCGGTATTCATATTCTGCTGCTCCAGAGTTTTCTGTGGATATTCCGCTCGGCGGTTACTGTCCTGCATATGGCGTGACAGCGCAATACTACAAATATGCTAGCCGGCGGCGGCAGGTTCGGCGTCGTCGTCCAGCAGGTCCGGCTCACCGAGCACCGCCAGGATGCGTTGCCGGGCCGTCTCCGCGAGTCCGCGACTGGTCGCATACTCGGGATCGCCCGGGGCGATCGCCGGCAGGATGTCGATGGTCAGTGTACCCGGGCGCGGCAGGACGCCACCGGCGGGCAGCATGTGGCGCGACCCGCCTATCGAGATCGGCACGACGGGCATGTCACCCTTGATTGCCGCGACAAAAGCTCCGGGCCGGAAACGGCCGACACCGGGCTCTTTAAGAAATGTACCTTCCGGGAAGAAGCCGAGCGATTCACCGCCGAGTGCCGCCTTCACGATTTGGCGTGCGTCGCGCGTACTGCCCTTGACGTCGGTGCGTTCGACAAACTTCGAGCCAGAGCGGCGGAGGAGGAAATGCGCCGGGGCAAAGTTCCGCATTTCGCCTTTGATCACAAAATTAAATCGCCAGGGAAGGTATCCTTTGAGCAAGGGACCGTCGAGGTAGCTCGCATGATTGGCCACAACCACGCAATTGTCGGTCGGCAGGTTGTCCATGCCGCGGACCTGCACATCGATTCGGGGCAGGACGAAAACCATCCTGGAGGCCCAGGTCACGAGTTTCTGGCGTCTCGTCGCCGACGGTACGACAAGCACGACGACCAGCGAGAACAGGACGGCGAGGCCGAATGACAGCCAGGCGAAGAGGCCCCAGGCCGTTTCCTTGGTACGTGTGACCCAGTTCACCTTATGTAAATGCCTTCCTCAATATGTGACAGCGGTCACGCCCGCACTCCGGCTTCCCCAGCATACTCAATATCCCTGAAAAATCCGTCGCTTGGCGATGAAAGTGACCCGGTATGCTACCAGCAGGACACAACGGTTGGCATAGGGAATTTCATCGCAATACAAGGATTGTGCGACTAAGGAAGATGGACTGTTATGGCCAGTGGCAACAAACAAAGCAAGTCTGAAGCGAAAACAGTACTCCGCTCGGAAGAGTTGGTAGACCGTTTCCTCGACGCTATCTGGATGGAGCGCGGTCTGTCGAAAAACACACTCGGCGCCTATCGTGCCGACCTGATGACACTCGGTCGCGGGCTGTCGGAAAGCGAAAAATCCATCGAACAGGCAAACAAGGCCGACCTGCTCGATTTCATCGCGAAGCGCGTCGAGTCTGGCGCCAAGCCACGCTCGACCGCGCGCCAACTGTCGAGCTTCCGCCGCTTCTTCCGTTACATCATGCGCGAAGGCATGCGCGACAATGACCCGACAGCCGAGATCGAGATGCCACGCATCGGCCGGTCCCTGCCGAAGTCGCTCTCGGAAGACGAGGTCGATTCATTACTGAACGCACCGAACACAGACGAGCCGCTCGGTCACCGCGATCGCGCCATGCTCGAGTTGCTGTACGCCACGGGCTTGCGGGTCTCGGAGCTCATCAACCTCAAGCAGTCGCAAGTGAATTTCAACCAGGGCGTGCTGCGCATCGTCGGCAAGGGCGATCGCGAACGACTCATACCGCTCGGTGACGAATCCCAGCGCTGGCTGAAGGATTTCATCAACGGCCCGCGCATGGAGATCCTCCTCGAGCGCCAGACCGACTACCTGTTCCCGACACGCCGCGGCGATCGCATGACGCGCCAGGCGTTTTGGCACATCATCAAGCGCTATGCCGAAATAGCCGGCGTGCGCCAGAAGTTGTCGCCGCACAGCCTGCGTCACGCTTTCGCCACGCACCTCCTGAACCGCGGTGCGGACCTGCGCGTGGTGCAGATGCTGCTCGGACACAGTGACCTGTCTACGACACAGATCTATACGCATGTCGCGCGTGAGCGCCTAAAGGATCTGCACGGCAAGCATCACCCGCGCGGCTAGACCTCCCGTCCGGGAGCGGCGGAAGCAGCAACATTTGATGCAACAAAATGCCCGGTACTTGGGTCTGTTTGCTAAACTTGCCGTGCTCTCCCCACGGGTTACATGATGAATCGATATTTCCGCACCTTTTCAAGGCCACTTGTCACGGCT
>JAOUNK010000154.1 GCA_029881015.1 Gammaproteobacteria bacterium
GGGTTTACCACTTTCAGATCCGGTAGCCGATGTGCAGTGCGACGATACCGGCGGCGAGATTACTGTAGCGGCAACGCTCGAAGCCCGCTTCTTCCATCATCGACTTCAGCGTTTCCTGGTCCGGGTGCACGCGAATGGACTCGGCGAGGTACTGGTAGCTGTCCGAGTCGCCGGCGACGAGCTTGCCAAGTGCGGGCAGGACTTTAAACGAGTAAAGGTCGTAGGCGGGCTTGATGGCCCTGTTGGGTTCCGAGAATTCCAGGATCATCGCTTTGCCGCCGGTCTTGAGAACCCTGAACATCGATCGCAGCGCGGCGTCCTTGTCGGTGACGTTGCGCAGGCCGAATGCGATCGTGATGCAGTCGAACGTAGCGTCATCGAAAGGGAGGTCCTGCGCATCGACCTGTGCAATGGACAGATTGCCCGCCACTCCGGCATCCACCAGGCGCGAGCGGCCCTGCTTCAGCATTGCGGCATTGATGTCCGCCAGAACGACATGACCTTTCGGGCCGACCTTCTTTGAGAACTCCCGCGCGAGGTCGCCGGTACCACCGGCAAGGTCGAGAACGGTATCGCCAGGCCTTACGGCGGCTTGGTTAATCGTGTGGCGTTTCCACAGGCGATGCAGCCCGGCCGACATCAGGTCGTTCATGATGTCGTAGCGACTGGCTACCGAATCGAATACGCCACGAACCAGGTTCGCTTTCTCGTCGGCGGCGACATCCCGGTACCCGAAATGCGTTGTGTTGTCGGAGTCCTGCTTGGCCATGATGCTTGTTCTCTTCCGGCAAGCGAGGATACCGGAAATACGGTACCGGACACCCTATTTCCGGGCACTTTTTTTCGCAACTCGTAGTTGCCGCAGCGAAATAGGGTGTCCGGTACCGTATTTGTGCCGCAGCGAAATAGGGTGTCCGGTACCGTATTTGTCAGAGGATGTAGCGGCTGAGGTCCTCGTCCTGCGACAGCTCGGCCAGGTGATCGTCGACGTAGGCTCCGTCAATCGTAAGCGTCAGGCCGCTCCTGTCCGACGCCTCGAACGAGACGGTCTCGAGCAGGCGCTCCATGACGGTGTGCAGGCGACGCGCACCGATGTTCTCGGTGTTCTCGTTGACCTGGAAGGCGATCTCGGCGATGCGCCGTACGCCGCTTTCGGCGAATTCGAGGGAGACATCCTCCGTCTTTAGCAGCGCGCTGTATTGTAAGGTCAGGGACGCGTCCGGTTCGGTCAGGATGCGGACGAAATCCTCGGTCGTCAGCGACTTCAGTTCGACCCGGATTGGCAGGCGACCCTGCATTTCGGGGATCAGGTCCGACGGTTTGGACACGTGAAACGCACCCGATGCAATGAACAGGATATGGTCCGTCTTGACCATGCCGTACTTCGTGTTGACCGTGGAGCCCTCGACGAGCGGCAGCAGGTCACGCTGCACCCCTCGCGGGACACGTCCGCGCCCTGTGTGCCGGTACTGCGCGCCACCTTGTCGATTTCGTCGAGAAAAACGATGCCATGCTGTTCGACAGCCTCGAGCGCTCGGGTCTTGAGCTCATCCTCGTCAACCAGTTTGGCCGCCTCCTCATCCGTCAGCAGGCGGAACGCGTCCTTGACCTTGATCCTGCGAGTCTGGGAGCGATTGCCGCCAAGATTCTGGAACATGCCCTGCAGCTGGCTGGTCATCTCTTCCATGCCAGGGGGCGCCATGATCTCGACACCGACGGGCATGGTCTGCACGTCTATTTCGATTTCCTTTTCATCGAGCTTGCCCTCACGCAGCATCTTGCGGAATTTCTGCCGTGTGTCCGAATCGGCCGAAGAGGTTGTGGCCTCACCCGTAAACCCGGCGCTGCGAGGCGCCGGCGGCAGCAGCGCGTCGAGCACGCGTTCCTCGGCGGCATCTTCGGCGCGGAAGCGGACCTTGCTCATCGCATCTTCGCGAACCATCTTGATGGAGACATCCATGAGATCGCGGATGATGCTGTCGACTTCACGGCCCACATAGCCCACCTCGGTAAACTTGGTGGCTTCGACCTTGATAAACGGCGCCTTGGCCAGGCGAGCGAGGCGGCGAGAAATCTCCGTCTTGCCGACGCCGGTCGGCCCGATCATCAGGATGTTCTTGGGGGTGATTTCGCTGCGCAGGGGCTCGTCTACCTGCACGCGACGCCAGCGGTTACGCAGCGCAATCGCGACAGCGCGCTTGGCCTCGTCCTGGCCGACGATGTGCTTGTCCAGTTCCTGGACGATTTCACGGGGAGTCATTTGAGACATGGTCAGAGTTCTTCGATCGTGATGTGCTGATTCGTATACACGCAGATATCGCCGGCAATGCCGAGCGCCTTTTCGACGATGTCGCGCGCCTCGAGGTCCGTGTTCCTGAGCAGGGCCATCGCGGCCGCTTGTGCGAACGGGCCACCCGAGCCGATCGCCATCAGGTTGTTCTCGGGCTCGATCACGTCGCCGTTGCCGGTGACGATGAACGAGTTGTCCTTGTCGGCGACGCACAGCAGTGCCTCAAGCCGGCGCAGGCGGCGGTCGGTTCGCCAGTCTTTGGCGAGTTCGATTGCGGCGCGCGTGAGGTTGCCGTATTGCTCGAGCTTGGTCTCGAACAGCTCGAAGAGCGTGAATGCGTCGGCCGTACCGCCGGCGAATCCGGCAATCACGCGGCCGCCCGCGAGCGGCCTTACTTTGCGGGCATTGCCCTTCATCACGGTGTTACCCATGCTGACCTGGCCATCGCCGGCGATGGCCACCTTGCCATTGCGGCGGACTGAGACAATGGTTGTCCCTCTGTACTGTTCCATCGAGGTTCCTCGTAAATCGGGGTCGGAGCCCTTACCGTAAGGGCTCCGACCCCTTTGTGGTTCTAGTCTTTCTTGCGGGCGCGCGGATGGGTTTGGTCATAAATCTGGGCAAGGTGCTGGAAATCAAGGTGTGTATACACCTGGGTTGTCGAGATATTGGCGTGCCCGAGAAGCTCCTGGACGCCGCGCAGGTCGTGGCTCGATTCGAGAACATGCGTGGCGAAGGAGTGGCGGAACAGGTGCGGGTAAACGTTGGCATCGAGTCCCTGCTGTCTGGCCCAGAACTTGACGCGCGCCTGGACCGAACGGGGACTCAGGCGTGTGCCGCGATTGCTGACGAACAGGGCCTTCTCACTGGCCTCGGCCAGGTCACTGCGCGTGATGCCCCACTGCCGCAGCGCTTTCAGCGCCTGGCGCCCGACGGGCACGATGCGGTCCTTGTTGCCCTTGCCGGTGACACGCACCGTGGCATCGTGCATGTCGACATCACCGAGATTGAGGCCGACCAGCTCCGCAAGACGCAGGCCCGAGGAGTACAGCAACTCGAGAATCGCCCGATCGCGGTCGACGATCGCGCCTTCGCCCTGGATGTCGAGCAGCCGCGCCATCCGGTCGGCATCGAGGTTGCCGGGCAGGCGTTTCCTGCCCTTGGGGGCCGACACCGACGCAACGGGGTTTTTCGTCACGGCCTTTTCCCGGATGAGATACCGAAAAAAGGTACGCGATGCCGACAAGCGCCGCTGGATGCTCCGGGCACTCAGGCCCTTGCGATAACAGGATGCCGAGTAGGCGCGTACGTGTTCGCTGTCGAGCTCGCTCCATTGACCGATTCCCGACGCGTCGCACCAGGCACAGAGCCTCTCGAGGTCCCGACGATAGTTCTTGCAGGTCAAAGGCGACAGGCGTCGCTCATACTCGAGGTGCCGGATGAAGCGATCGATCCAGCCAGCGTCATTCATCGCGACGTCTCTAGAAGCGTTTCAGGGACCCTGCTACCAGGTCGCCCAGGCGGGTCAGGAAGTCGATGCTCATTCCCGGGTGGAAGCGGTCGCTGTCGACGCTGCCCACGGCCAGGAAGCCAAGCTCCGCGCCATCACCAAGTGGCACGAGGGCGGCAGAGCCGATCTCGTCGGCGTCGTGCCGGAACAGGAACTCCCTTTGCGAGTCGCGAATCTTGCCGCAACGAGCGCCGCTGCCGTTCAGGAACGTGCTGAAGGGCTTCAGGGTTTCATCGTCTTTCCTCACCACCCGGAAGAAGCGGCCGACATTGATATCGGCGAATGCGTCAGGGTCGCCAAACAGCACAAGAACAGCCTGGTCCGCGCCAAAACCCGAGCGCAATGCCTCTTCGACCACCACAATTGTCCTGTGCAGGCTTGCCGCGCCGAGCAGCTGCAGGGTCAGCTCATGGACTTTTGAGGAGAGCACGTCGTTTTGACGGGCAACCTGGATCAGCTCCTTGAGCTGCCGTTCCAGTCGGAGTTCCTTCTGCCGCAGGACGGCAACCTGCCGCTCGACCAGGGATACCGCGCCACCGCTGGCATGCGGGAGATCGAGTGAGCTGAGCAGCGCTGAATGACGCTCGAAGAAGTCCGGGTGGGCGGCGAGGAAGTCATGGACAGACTGTTCCGACAGTCCATCTTCGACGAATTCGGCTTTGCGTTGGGTGCTCATAAATCCATGATTCCTTCAGAAATATACTCGGCGTTGCCCATGAGCCAGACCGGCTCCGAACCGCCGCGCCAGCTTACCACGACTTGGCCGCCGGGCAGCCGCACATCGACGGCCTGCGCGAGCAGCCCCAGCGCCTGGCCTGTCACGACGGCTGCGCAGGCACCGGTGCCGCAGGCAGCGGTTTCGCCTACCCCGCGTTCGAACACACGCAGGTCGATACTTTCCCTGTCGCGAATTCTCGCAAAGCCGACATTGGCGTGTTGCGGGAAACGCTCGTGCCGTTCGAGGACCGGGCCCAGCGTGTTGACGGGCGCAGCATCGACGTCATCGACGTGCAGTACGCAGTGCGGGTTGCCCATCGAGACAACGCAGGCGTCGTAGTGCTCCTGGCCGACGTCCAGCCGGTAGCGAGCGGCGCGCTGCGCGGCAATAAATGGGATCCTCGAGGGTTCGAACTCCGGCGTCCCCATGCTGACGGCGACAAGGCCGTCGTCGTCGATGCGTGCGTCGATCGGCCCCGCCGGGCTCTGCAGCGTGAACGCCTGGCGATGGCCGCTTTCGTTGGCCAGGACGCTGGCCACGCAGCGTACGCCGTTGCCGCACTGCTCGACCTCGGAGCCGTCGTTGTTGAAAACCCGATAGGACGCTGCGAACGCAGGATCGTCCGCCGCTGTCACCCACATGAGCTGATCGAAACCCGGTCCAGTTGCATCATTTCCGAGTTCGCGAAGCTGTTGCGGAGACGGTGGGGGCGACGCGCCGGAACGTTGGTCGACGACGAGAATCCGGTTACCCGTGCCGTGCATTTTCGTGTAAGCGATTTTCATAATTTATTTTGCGCGACTCGCATTCACGTCTAATGGACTTTTGGAGTCGGCGTCTGTAGTTTACATAAACCGGAAATTCGTCGAGCAATAACCAACCTAACAACATTGCCCCTGGAGAGCGTCATGCGGCACATAATGGTTATGAATGCGAAGGGTGGTTGCGGGAAAAGCACCCTCGCTACAAACATAGCATCCTACTTTGCAAACGAAGGCGCAGTCGTTGCGTTGGCTGATTACGACCCGCAGCGTTCGAGCCTCGACTGGCTCGAGCGGCGCCCGTCCGATCGGCCGGAAATTGCCGCTATTGCCGGGTTCAAGGACGGTCTTCGCCACGCGCCGCGTAACGCCGACATTCTTGTTATCGATGCACCAGCGCGTTCTCACGGCAAGGAACTGACCAACCTGGTTGCGCATGCCGAAACGATCCTCGTGCCGGTTCTGCCGTCAACCATCGACATGCAAGCGACAACGACGTTTCTTGACGAGCTCAGGAGCGTCGGCAAGATTGCGCGCAAGCAGGCCAAGCTGGGCCTCGTGGCCAACCGCGTACGGGACAACACCCTGATCTTCGACGATCTCGATGAGTACCTGACCAACGCGAAGGCCCCTTACATCGCGGCCTTGCGTGAAGCCCAGAATTACGTGCGTGCCTACACGCGTGGTCTCGGCATCTTCGAGCTGCCGGAGTACCTGGCCTGGCCCGATTGGGATGAGTGGGAGCCGGTCACCGCCTGGCTCCGGAGCAAACGCTCCCAGCCCTAGAGCAGGCTGGCCCGGATCCCTTCCTCAGGCTTTGCATAGCGCGGGGTGACGCCGAGTACCTCGCGCATCCGGGTTGTGTCCACGATGCGTGACGCCGACAGGAACGCCAGCCGGACAGCGGAGAACTCGCGCTCGGCCTGCGCGCGGCTGACCAGCCGGGGCGCCGGCAAGGCCGCCTGGCGTGCCACCTCCTGCGCAAACCAGGTCGCGCTGCGATTATCGCCGTCGCCTACGTTGTAGATGCCCGCCGGCGTATCCTCCCGCAGCGCCGCAATACAGCAGCTTGCGAGATCGTCGACGTGAATCCGGTTCCCGGGACCGGCGTCTTCTTCCGCCAGGAACGCGCCGCCTTCCCGGAGCCGCTGTACGGGCAGACGGCCAGGTCCATAGATTCCCGGTGCGCGGAGTATCACGAGGTCGAACCCGGCGCTTGCCGCTGCGCTCGCCAGGATCGACTCGGCCGCAATGCGAGCCGCGGCCATGCGGTTGCCCGGATCGACGGGCGCAGCTTCCGTCACGACGGCGCCCTTGCAGTCTCCGTAGACGCCGGTCGTGCTGATGTAGACAAAACGGGCCGGTCCCGGGTTCAGCAGTGACAGGAAACGCCGCAGGCGCCCGTCATGCTCGCCGTCAGGTGGGCAGGTATAAAGCACCGCGTAAGCCTCCGGCAGTGCAAGCGGGAGTGCCCCCTCACTGTCGAAATCGAATTCGTAAAACGGGCGGTCGGTGTCTATCGCCGTGCGACTCAGGCCCGCGACCTCGGCGGCGGGCAGCCGCTCCAGTACGCGACGGCCCGTGTACCCGGTCCCGGCAACGATCGTGAACACGACTTACTCTTTGTCGATGTGAGGTATGGCCGTCAATGGTTTCGCAGCGACCATACCCAGTCCGTCACGGTAGGCGTCGGCGGCGGCATCGGCCTCGCCCAGCTGGGTCAGCAGCGCACCGTACTCCTGGTAGGCCTCGGGCGTCGGGCGCATGCCGATCACGGTCTCGAGGTAGCTGCGCGCCTTGCCCCACAGCTCGTTGCGCAGGCACAGGCGGGCCGCGGCCAGCAGGAGATCGGGGTCTTCGCCGTGGTTTTTCAGCCAACCCTCGGCAATCTTCAGCTGCTTCGTTGTGTCGGTCGCCTCGACCAGGCCGAACAGCCGCACCAGCGAGCCGCGCCAGCTCGACTTCAGTGCGCCTGCAAGCTCTTTCTGCGCCCGGTCGTGCAATCCGACCCGCAAGAGGCCGCGGTAGTAGGCCTCGAGCAGGGCTTCTTCCGATTTCAGGCCGCGCGGGATGCCTTTCCACGTCTGGTCGAGCACATCGACGTCGGCAGCGCGATCGAGCGCTTCCTTGTGCACCCGAATGGTCCAGGTGTCGAGCGTGCCCGGCTGGAGCTGAGTGTTCTTGCGCAGCCGTGGCAGGATCTCCCCGAGTGCCGCCCAGTCCTCGAGTTTGAAGTACAGGCGGCCCATCAAGGCCAGGGCATGCATGTGGTTCTTCGAGTCTTCCTCGAGCCGCCGCAGCGTTGCAAGGGCCTGCTCGTACTGATTCCGGTCGAGCTGGAACTCGGCCTGGGTCAGGAGCACGGCGTTCGCGGCCTCCGGTGTTTCCTTGTAGGCGAGACGCAACCA
>JAOUNK010000155.1 GCA_029881015.1 Gammaproteobacteria bacterium
CGGCAAGGCCATCATGATGGGCCCGAACAACTACCTGGGCCGGGCGTACATGGCGACGCCGATTGCCATCACGGTGGAAGGCGCCAACATCCTGACGCGCAGCCTGATCATCTACGGCCAGGGGGCTATTCGCTGTCATCCCTTCGTCCTGCGCGAGTTGCAGGCAGCCGCTGACGAGGATCACGATCGCGGCCTGATCGAGTTCGACGATGCCCTGTTTGGCCATATCGGCTATGCCATCAGCAACATGGCACGCTCGATATTCCTGGCGTTGACGCATGCGAAGTTCAGCCGTGTGCCGCTCAACACGCCGACCCGGCGCTACTACCAGAACATCAATCGCTACACGGCCGCGTTCGCACTGGCGTCGGACTTCGCCATGCTGACGCTGGGCGGCGCACTCAAGAAGCGCGAATTACTCTCGGCAAGACTGGGCGACATCCTTAGCTCGATGTACCTCGCCTCGTGTGTCCTCAAGCATTTCGAGGACCAGGGCCGCCGCGCAACGGACCTGCCGCTGGTCGAGTGGTCAGTTCGGACGCTCATGTACCAGGCACAGGAAGCGCTGCATGCCTTCCTGCTGAATTTCCCGAATCGCTGGGTCGCCTGGTTCCTGCGCTTTTTCATTTTCCCGCGTGGCCGCACCTACAAGGCGCCGTCGGATGAGATCGGGCGCAAGGTTGTCGAGCTCATCACGACGCCGGGCGAGTCGCGCGAACGACTTAGCGAGTTCGCCTACACGACGCTGGAGCCGGGCAATCCACTGGGCAAGTTGCAGGAAGCCCTGGAACTCTCGAAAGAACACGCACCGCTTGAGAAGCGCCTGCGTCAGGCCAGGAAGGAAGGCCTGATCGCGTCTGACTACCTCGGTCTGCAGATCGAAGAGGCGGAGAAAGCGCAGGTCATCAGCAAGGCAGAGGCCAATAGCCTGCGCGATTACCATGAAAAACTGACCGCCATCCTCGCTGTGGACGATTTCGCGCCCCTCGACCTGCAGCGAGCTGCGCCGGCCGACCCGGCGCCCGGCACCATGCCGGCGGCGAAAAAGAAGGCAGCGCGCAAGAAGACCAGCAAGAAGAAAGCTGCAAAAGCCTGATCAATGGCCAGGAAGCCCGCGCCGTTGCCCGACCACCCGAACTGCCTTAACTGCGGTACGGAACTTCGAGGCCAATACTGCGGCTCCTGCGGTCAGCGTGCCCGTGGCCGACTGATCAGCCTCTGGGAGCTCCTGCAGGACGCGTTCGGCGACCTCTTCGAGCTCGACTCGAGGTTATGGCGCACCCTGATTCCACTGCTGGCCCGGCCCGGCAAACTGACCCTCGACTACCTCGAGGGTCGGCGGGCGCGCTACATGCCGCCATTCCGCATGTACCTCGTGCTCAGCGTCCTGTTTTTCGTCATCGCGTTCTTCGATCCCGAAGACGACCTTAGTATTCTCTTTGAACCCCAGCCCGAACCGACGCCAGAAGAGGTCGTCGCACTGCAGGAAGAAACCGCGGCGAAGCGGGAAGCCGCAGAGGCGGAGATCAACGAGGCGCTGGAGGAACTCAGGCAAGAGGGCATCATCCCGCCAGGCAAGACCGGCGAGACCGCGGCCGAGGCAACCGACGGCCCGGCCAACATCACCATCTACGGCGATGACGCAGGCGGTTTCAATTTTCAGATCGACCCGGAAACCGGCGACTGCGAGTTCAGCGGCCGAGAGGATCTCCCGGACTGGCTGCAGAGGCGCCTGACCAAGGAGCGCCTCGAAGCGACCTGCGAGCGTATCGGTGCCGACGACGGCAAGACCCTCGGCAACCTGATACTGGACAACATCCCGATCGCCCTGATCGTGCTGATGCCGCTCATGGCGTTGGTCCTGAAAGGCCTGTATCCGTTGTCACGCCGCTTCTTCGTTGAGCACCTGCTGTTCTTCGTGCACTTCCATTCGTTCTTCTTCCTGATCCTCACGCTGCAGGTGCTGTTCGCGCGGCTCGCCAATCTTGTGCACCTGCCCGAAGCCATCAAGGTCCTGACGATCGTCGCTGCGGCATTCTACATTCCGGTGTATCTTTACAAGGCCATGCGGCGCGTTTATGGCCAGGGGCATTTCTTCACCTTCACCAAGTACGTCATCCTGTCGATCACCTACATGATCGGTGCCGGTATGACGATGCTCGGCGCACTGCTGTTTGCACTCGTGTCCGTGTCCGCTTGACGTCCCCGGAGACAACAATAATGAGAAACTCGATCCTGCCCGTATGTTTCCTGCTCTTGCTGACGAGCGCCTGCAGTAACGAGGCGCCGGAACCTGCAGCGGTCGCTGTTGCTGACCCCGAGCCAGCCGGCCTGGCACGCACCGCGTCCGTACCAGGCGCGCGCGTGTTTTTCATAAGTCCCGTCGACGGTGCGACCGTCAGCAACCCTGTCAAAGTCGTCTTCGGCATCGAGGGCATGGAGGTCGTAGCGGCGGGTAACGACACCCCGCATTCCGGTCACCATCACCTCCTGATCGACACCGGCCTGCCGAATCTGGGCCTGCCGATTCCCAAAGACAGCCGGCACGTTCATTTCGGCGACGGCAGCACGGAGACGGAAATCACGCTGGAACCGGGCCGGCATTCGCTGCAGATGCTGCTGGGCGACCACCTGCATGTCCCCCATGAGCCGCCAATCCTGTCGGACCCGATAACGATCCTTGTTGAATAAGGTGTTGAGTGCCAAGGCCCGGCGCTCTAAAATCGCCGGGCCAAAGCGAACTATTCACATGAAGCAGCCCCAGACAACAAGACCCATCGGTATCAGCGGCCTGGCCGCCTATATCCCGCCGTACCGTGTATGGCTGGAAGACTGGTGTGACTGGACGGATAACCAGTGGCCGAAGATCCGCGAGGTTGTGGGGCGCAGTTTCAGGGTCCGTGGGCCGAACCACAGTGTGTACACGATGGCCGCCAATGCCGTCATTCGGCTGATAGACCAATACGACGTCGACCCAACGCGCGTCAAGTTCCTTGGCCTGGGCACGGAATCAAGTACCGATAACTCGGCCGGCGCCATCATTATCAAGGGTATGGTGGATGAGGCGCTGATCGCGCGCGGCAGGCCGCCCATTTCGCGCAGTTGCGAGGTGCCGGAGTTCAAACATGCCTGCCTCGGTGGTGTGTATGGCATGAAGGGCGCGATTCGCCACCTGGCGCTGGACGGTGCCGGCAGCCAGGCCATCGTCGTCTGCGCCGATATCGCCGAGTATGCAAGGGGCAGCTCCGGCGAGCCCACGCAGGGTGCCGGTGCCGTCGCCATGCTGCTCGAGGAGAATCCGCAGCTTGCCGTCGTCGACCTGGTCGGCTCGGGCTCGGCCTCGGACTATCGCATCATGGATTTTCGCAAACCGATGGCACGTTTCTGCGGCCAGGACCGTTCCGAGACTCACCAGGTGCAGGACTTCCCGGTGTTCAACGGCAAGTACTCGACGACCTGTTACATCGACGAGACGCTGCACGCGCTGAATGACATGTATGAGAAGCGGGGACTGAGCCCGAGCCGGTACCTGCGCTCCCTGCGGTCCGTGTTCATGCATCGCCCTTACCGCCGCATGCCCGAAACGGGCTGGGCGGTTTCCTACCTGTTTGCGCTGGGCCACGGCAACGGCGAAGACAAGGCTGAGCTCGCATCCTACTGTTACGAGGCCGGGATCGACGTCGAGCTGATGCGCGCCGAGATGGCATCCAAGCCGGAGGTCGCGAGGCTCGCGCAACCCGACAAGCTCAGCTACGAGGCCTATCCCCTGACGATGGCCGCACTGCGCGCCTTCCGCGCGTCACGTCATTTCCGCCGCGAGATCCTCGACAAGATGAAACTCGGCAGTGACACGATGCTCGACCTGGGTAACCTCTACACAGCGGCACTGCCTGCGTGGATGGCCGCCGGTTTCGAACAGGCGCTGGATGAAAATTCACTTGAAGCAGGACAGGAAGTACTGACCCTTGGCTACGGCAGCGGCGATGCAGCCGAGGTAATTCCGTTCTTCATGGCCGAAGGCTGGCAGGAAGCCACGCGCAAGATCCGCTTCGGTGAGGCAATGCAGTTCGCTGTCGATCTTACGTTCGAGCAGTACAAAGCGCTGCATGACGGTCGACGCGTTAGCGACCTGGACTACGCGCCGAATAACGAGTTTGTCATCGAGCGGGTCGGCCGTTCGGATGAACGTCACTTTACCGATTTCGGCATAGAGTACTACAAGTACATCGCCTAAGGCGTGCAATAGCGGGCAAGCTGCCCCGCGTAATTCCTGTTTAGCTCCCGCCACTCCTGTTTGAACCAGGGCGTAAAGCGGTCCGGCTGTTGTTCGAATTCCTCGGCAAGCGCGCTGGCGGAGACGTAGCGAACGCCGGCGATTTCGCTTTCATTCGGCTGAATCTCATCGCTGGGCCGGCCAAGGAACACGTGGCAGAACTCGTTTTCCGAGCCCAGGTCACCAAACTTCGCCGCGTAGCAAAACCGGTAGACATACTCGAGCTCGGCTTGACAATTAAGCTCGTCCAGAAGTCGCCGTGTGGTAGCGACCTCCAACGTCTCCCCCCGCCGTGGATGACTGCAGCAGCTGTTGGACCAATAACCGCCCCACAGGCGCTTCGACCGCGCACGTTGTTGCAGCAGCAACTCCCCCGCGTCATTGAAGAGGAACAGGGAAAAAGCACGGTGCAGGATTCCGGCACCATTGTGGGCATCCGCTTTCGCCGCGAAGCCGATCTCGTTGTCGTCCCTGTCGACCAGGATGAGTTCCTCGCTTTCCGAGGAGACGACCCGATGTTGGTCGTTCACGATGGCTCTCCCGCGTGCAGTGCGAGCGTATCAAAGCCGCCCTGCCGCAACGCACCCTCTACCTCGTCTATACACTCAGGGCACAGCGCGACTATCGATCCGCCGCCGCCCGCGCCCGTCAACTTGGCACCCAGCGCGCCGCTCTGACGCGCGAGATTCACCATGTGCTCGAGGTTCGGTGTTGCAACGCCAATGGCATTGAGCAGCCCATGGCAGACGTTCATCGCGGCACCGAGTTTGTGCCAGTCGCCGGTCTGCAGGGCAGCGGCGCCCTCCAGGCTCAGCCTGTCCATGTGATCGAACACCGCATCATAGTGCGCCTTCGCCTTCTCTCGTCGCGCACGAACTGCGGCGACCACCTCACTGGTCCGGCCAGTTTCGTCCCCCCAGGCAACAAGCAACGGCGGAAGCGAGGGCACACTCAGCGCATCGATTTGCAGTCCGTTATCGCGCCGAAACAGCATCGGTTGCGCATACGTCGACAGTGTATTGTCGATGCCGGACGGCGTTCCGTGGGCGAGCTGTTCACTGGCAAACGCGATCTCGTTGACGCGCCGGTCATCCAGCCCGAGGCCCAGGTAGGCATCGAAGGCCCTCGCGATGGCCACCGCGATCGCCGCTGACGACCCGAGTCCCTTGCCGAAAGGCAGTCGGGAATTCACGTTGATCCGGACGTTTGCACCTGTAACGCCCATCTCGTCCAGGAGACAGGCGACGAACGCATCCGGTAGTGCGTGCGACAAGGTCTTCGCGGCCACGATCGACACGTCGACGGCGCCGGGAATCGGCAGCGCCAGCGCGTGACGGCCATACACCACCGCATGTTCACCAAGCAGGATGACTTTGCCGGCGGCTGACGCTGTTGGCGCGCCCGCATCGGCACGCTGGAGCGACTCGAGGATCTCCCGCGCCTTCCAGTCCTTGATCTCGCCGCTCTCGACCAGTTGTTCGACAACCGTATCCAGCAACGACTCCGGCGCGCCCGCCGACGCCGCCACGCTACGCGCGTGCAGTTGCATGTGACCGGCCTGAATACCATGTGTCGCCAGCGCGCGCAGCGCCGCGAAGTTCTGAGCGAGGCCGACCGCTGCCATGACTTCCGCCAGCTCACGAGCATTGTGGGCACCGGCAAGCGCCAGCCCCAGTCGCGCCGCAGGATTATTTGCCAGCGTGCCGCCAACCGTGCCGACCTTCAGCGGCAGTTTGATCTCGCCGACAAGATCCCCGTTCAAGGCGGTGTGCCATCGCGTCAGCGACTGGTATCTGCCAGTGGCTGCGGCATACGCATGGGCCCCGGCCTCGATAGCCCGCCAGTCATTCCCGGTCGCGATTGCGACCGCGTCGATGCCGTTCATGATGCCCTTGTTATGCGTCGCCGCCCGGTACGGGTCGACCAGGGCTATGTCATTGGCCGTAATAATTGCATCGCGTACATTGGCCGGTAAGGCATACCGCACGCGCGCCGTGAACATTGAGCGATCGGCGAGATTGGAAAGGATTCGCAGTGCGACCTGCCCATCGCACCGCGCGGCGATTTCGGGCGCCACGGCCTCGCAAATCGAATTGACGAGATTGGCACCCATGGCGTCGCAAGTGTCGACGAGCACGTGTACCGCGATGAGTGGCCTGCCGTCCGGCAGCGCGAACAGGCGAACCTCGATGTCCCGCACGCCCCCGCCGCGCTCGAGCAGGCGCGGGTGCACCGCATTGGCTGCGTCGAGCAACTCCGATTTCGCGGCCCCGATTGCGGCAATGGCGTGGTCGGCGTCCTGCACGTCGACAAGGTGCACCTGGCCAACCAGCAACTGGCTGTGGCTCTCGACCTCGAAGCCTCCGGTCGGGCGCGCCATTGCCGCGGCGCTACTCAGACCAGCAACGATCGAAGGTTCTTCGACAACGAGAGGCACGACGTGCTCCCGGTCATTGACGATGAAATTGGGGGCGATCGCGAATGGCAGGCCGAAGACGCCGACCACATTCTCGATCATATGATCGGCTGCCGTCGCTGCCAGCACATGGCGTCCATCTCGCAGCCGCGCTGCGTCGGCCGACGACAGCCAGCCCTGCTCCTCGAGCCTGGCAATACGCTCGGGGATGCTCAGCTTGTAAAGTCCGGAGATACGCGAGTCCGTCATGTCGATTCCAGCCGCACGCCATCCGGATCCAGGTCACAGGGCACCACGCCGCGCATGAGATGGGCATGCTGTGTCACGAACGCATCCAGCGCCGCGGCGTCATTGCCGAACAGCACGCCGATGTCGCCGCCCCCGGCGCCCGCTGGCTTGTAGACGAGGTTGTTCACGATCGCGGCGTCCGTCAGTTCGTCGTGGCCAGCATCGAATATGCCGAGGTCATGGTCAACACTGAACTGCCGAAGCACGCCGGTGTAGGCCGGGTATTCGCCAAGTATCCTGTTCGCGTCGCCGCTGCCCCACGCTTTCGCCATCCTGGACGCCGCGAGCCCCAACGCCGATCGCGACGGGCGGACCGACTGCGCCGCCAGCTTCTGCAGCTTCGCGCCGGTGCTCGCAGCGACCCCGGTCCAGAGCACACGCAGGCACAGGCCATGCGGCCAGCGGAGCGGCTTAACGCGCTCCGATGCGATCTCGTACTCGATGAGCCCACCGTGAACCGCTGCCGCCACATCGACACCGCTGCCGGCGCCCGCCTGCAGTCTGCGGTGTGCATCGCGTGCGGAGGCAAACACATCGACGGAACGGTGTTTCGCCGCAGCCAGCGCCACCGTCACGGCGGCACTTGAACCGGCTCCGAGTTTTTGGCTGTCGAGGAAGAATGCCCGTGTATCGAGCTCAATATTGCTCGCGGGGCGAGTGCTGCCGTATACCGCATCAACAACG
>JAOUNK010000157.1 GCA_029881015.1 Gammaproteobacteria bacterium
ATTCTCGAGATGTGGCGCCGGCCTGTCCGCCTTCTGCGCTTCCTGACGCACAGTACGGCTTTGTATGCGGCACTCGCGCCGCTGTCGACCGTTAGTGTGCTCGGCTACGCGATCACGCGCAAAGCGCGTTTCCTGGTCACGGGCGACGTCAAGGACGGTCAGCGAGGGGGCAGTATCTGGAGCGAGACCCACCCGGATGCCAAGGGGGTGCAGCGCTTCGAGTGGTTTGCGGCGACTGTGTTCGCAATCGGTGCCATTGCGAGTTTCCAGATAGCACTGTTCGGTATTGCCATCGCATACGGCCTGATCTCCGTCATGCACAACAGCGACTGGGGCCGGCCGGGTCTGCAGACACTCGTCTGGTTACCGTTCTCGTTCATCGTCACCGGGCTGGCGCTGGGCGGCATGGGCCTGTTCGGCATGCAGGCTGTGTTTTTCGGTTTCGGCTTCCACTTCTGAGATAAAGAACTACGTGTTGCCGATCGTTTCGGGCAGCCCGGCTAGCGAATTGCGCCGAGCTGCTGGAGCCCGTTTCGATCCGATACTGTAATTCGACCGCGGGAAAGCCGAATCCAACCCTCGCTCTCGAATTGTTTCAAGCGGCGAGACACTACCTCGCGCGCCGTGCCAAGCTCGACCGCCAGTTCCTGATGAGTAACGCGGTCTTCGCCTTTCTTATGAAAATCCAACAGGGCATTGGACAAGCGGGTGTCGATCGGCACGAATGCGAGTTGCTCTATTTTTGCGATGAAATTCGCATGATTCATCGAGAAACCCTCAAGAATATAGCGGCGAAAGCTGGACGAATTCTCCAGTGTTCTATGGAATGCCTCGCGCGAAACCGCTACGGCTTCGCCGTGCGATTCCGAAATCGCATCAGCAGGAAAAGTACTGCGACCCAGGAGACACGATGTCGTCAGGCCGCAGTAGTCTCCTGGAGACATGCGACAGAGCGTGATCTGCCGACCTCGCGGAGAACTGAGCTGAACCCTGACCGCCCCGGCCAACAGCATCAGGAATGAGTCGCAGACACTGCCGATCCGGTATACCACTTGGCCGGGTTTCAGGCACTTGACCGCCGCATCCTCGAGGAGCATATCCACTGTGGAATCGCCATCCTCAGAGAAGTACGAAAACAGTCTCTGCAACCGCTCCTTGATGTCTCCGCCATGTCGCGTAGTGGTGTTGATATTGCAAACTCCTCTGTTCAGGACAGCTTGTCGTCACGGGTGAGTGTCATCCGGGTTCCGAACGGAGCAAAGCCATGCTCCTAGTTATTCGGCGCACCGTCATTGATCCAATCCTTGATCATGTCCATCGTCGGCTGGTCGAGGAACGGTCCGCCCTGCGGCATCCGTCCGCCCACCGCCTGCGTTCCTTCGAGTTTCTGGATCAGGTAACTATTGGCCGTGTCATTGGGAGTCACGCGGTTGAGGCTGCCGACCTGCAGGCTGACAACGTTGACCAGGGCGTCGTAACTGGCATTGGCCGAGGACAGGTCCATGCCGGATGGCAGGGTGCCGCTCGTGGGGCCCGAATGGCAGCCGGCGCACGTCGGCGTGAAGACTTGCGCCTGAATCTGCCCCAGGGTTACCGCGACAGTATTGTCAACCGTTACCTCGATACTCGCGGACAGGCCGATATTGCCGCTCGCGTCCTCGGCTTCGGCCGTCAACGTGACGTTGCCGTTGGCTGATGTTGTCGTGTCCCAGTCGAACGAGTACGGAGCCGCATTGTCACTGCCGACAATCGTGCCGTTCACGAGGAATCGGACGACGGTCACGCCCTGGTTGTCGCTTGCATCGGCCGACAAGGTGACTGTTCCGCTCACCGGGGTGCCCGGCGATGCGAGGGTGACAACAGGCGCAATATTGTCGAAACTGGCCGCGTCGGGTGGCGTGATTTGACCGCGAATTTCGCCGCCCGGATTGGCGGGAGTATGCACATTCACATACAAGCCGCCCGCCTTGTAGTCGCCCAGCGCAGCAGCGTCGAGCCCGGCGCTTAGGGACCAGTGCCCGGGATTGCTGCCGTCCTGCGTCAGTCCAATGAGGACCGGACCGTTTTGTCCCTGGGCCGCGGTATGTATATGTGCCGCGGTCGCATTGTCGACCCCTGTTGCATTGACGCGCAATTCCAGCGATCCGCTATCGCGATTCACGGTGCTGGCCGCAACACCGCTCGCTCCAGTTGCGACCGGCGGCACTTCCTGGTCGCCGCCCATATTGCTGAACAGTACCTCGATCGGCGGCGGTGCAATCTGACCGCGAATCTCGCCACCAGGAAAGGCCGGCGTGTGCAGGTTGACATACAGTTGCCCGTCGCGATAACTGGCCAGGCTATTTGCATCAAGTTGCTCCCCAGCAGCGAACCAGTGCCCGGGATTGCCGGCCTCCTGTGTGAGACCGACCTGTACGCCGCCGTTTTCGCCGGCGAAGCCAAGGTGGATATGCGATGCCGTCGCGTCATCGGCACCTGTCGCGTTGACATGGATCGTGATGGTGCCGGTCTCGAGGTCGACCGTGCTGGCGGCGGTGCCGCTCGCCGTACTCGCATTCACGGGGACTTCCTGACCGCCACTCATGGTGGAGAACAGGACCTCGATGGTCGCAGGTGCTACCTGGCCGCGAATCTCGCCGCCGGGATTGGCCGGAGTGTGGACATTCACGTAGTAACGGCCCGAGGCGAGGGCAGCTAACTGTGCTGCATCGACAGGCGCGTCGACAGCCGACCAGAGCGCGACGTTACCTGCGTCTTGTGCGAGTCCGATGACCACGCCGCCATTGGTTCCCGCATAACCATCATGAATATGAGCACCGGTGGCATCGTCGGCACCACTGGTGTTGACATGCGCAACCACCGTACCGGCGTCGGTGTTGCCAGTGACGGCGTACGTGCCGCTTGCCATTGTGGCGACAGCGGGATTCTCCTGTTCGCCGGAGAGGCTGCCGGTGGCGAAGATGATGCCATCCGGTATTACCTGGCCGCGAACCTCGCCGCCCGGGTTGGCAGGACTATGGACGTTTATATAAGTGCCGCCGGCAAGGACCGCAGCCAGTTGCGTGGCGTCGAGAAGTTGCTGCTCGACGGACCAATGGGCGGGATTGCTGCCGTCCTGGGTCAGGCCGATCTCGACCGGCCCGTTTGTACCGCCAAATGCATTGTGCAAATGCGCGCCGGAAGCATCGTCCAGGCCGCGAGTATTGACGTGCACGGTCAGTAATGAACCGGCCTCGTCAAAGGTCAGTGCGGCCAGCCCGTCGGCCGTTGTCGCGACGCTCGGCACTTCCTGCGCCCCGGACAATGCGGTAAACAGTACCTCGATTCCTTCGGGTAACACCTGGCCGCGAATTTCACCGCCTGGATGCGCCGGGCTGTGAACGTTTACGTAGAGCTGTCCGGTGTCGAACGCGTCCAGGCCGGCGGCGTTCAGCACCGCGCCTTCAGCAAACCAATGCCCGGGCGCGGCCATATCGGTCGCGAGCGCAACGAGTACGGGACCGGTTGTACCAGCAAACGCCTGGTGCAGATGCGCCTGGGTGGCATCGTCGAGGCCGGTAACCTGGGCGTGAATTGCGATCGTTCCGCTGGCCTGATCGAGCGTCACCGCTGCGCGCCCGCTGGCCGGGCTATCGATCGACGGCACGCTTTGCGCGCCGCTGAGTTCAGTAAAACGCAGAATAAAGCCGTCGGGCAGAATCTGGCCGCGAATTTCACCGCCGGGCGCCGCCGCCGAATGCACGTTGATGTACAGCGCGCCTGCAAGCAGCCGGTCGACACCTGCGGTATCCAGTGACGCGCCGGCAGGCACGGTGAACAGGGTGGGGTCGCCACCGTCCTGATCGAGCGCAACCAGAACGGGACCGTTCGCGCCGGCATAGCTGTCGTGAATGTGTGCGCTTGTCCCCGTTATACCGCTGGTTGTCAATGCACCTTGTACGGCACCTGTCGCGACGTTGATCGTGAGATCGACCTGCGCGGTCGCCTGCGATTCGGATGCCGGAACCTGTTCGACTCCGGATGCAGTGAACGCAAACACCTGCAGGTTCTGGACGGTCACGGTAGATGCTGCGGAAGTGCCGATGTTGCCCGCTGCGTCTTCAGCTTCGGCGACCAGTGTGTGATCGCCTTCTGCCACGCCGGAGGTGTCCCAGTCAATGCTGTACGGTGACGTGGTGTCACTTCCAAGAAGCGTTCCGTCGACGAAGAAACGCACCGTCATCACGCCGACATTGTCGGTTGCGGTCACCGTCAAACTCACGGTCCGACTGACATTGGCGGCGGGAGCCTGCACTGCTGCGACGGTCGGGGCCGTCGTATCGGCCGGGGGAGGCGGCGGTGCAGAACTCCCGCCACCGCCACAACCGGCGACCAAGAGCAGGGTGAGAGTCGAAAGAAGGCTGTTCGGCAATCTAGATTCGGTGATCATGAGAGTTTTCCCCGGTGAATGCGTGCTCAGAAGAATCCATGGAGCTCGACAAAAAATGTTTTTCGATTCTGTGTATCAACTTGCGGAATTCCGTCGTAGAGCCGGAAGCCGATGCGAGATTGAAGAAACTGGATCGGCGACAGCTCCCATACGATGCTGTAGCGGACCTGGTGGTCCTCGCTGAGATCGGTATCCGGGTCCAGGTAGTCGTAACTGAACTTCAGATTGTTCCTGCCCAGGAACGTCCAGTTCGCTTCCAGCATTGCGGCGAACGAGTCGATCGGTATGCCAGGTGCGGCATGGTCGCGGATGCTGTCAACTTCGGCCAGCCAGGCGACGGACCCCGTCCGCAGGCCGCCGAAAAGACCAAACATCGTGCGGCCTCCGTCATCGTTGTCGACTTCGTTGAAGCTCACGCCGGTCCGCCATGATGGCTGCACGTAGTTGACGGCCATGCTGAATTGATTGCCGCCGTTGCCTTGCCCGGATCCGCTGCCGTCGGTGACCGACGCGATTACTGACCAGGCGCCTGAGTTGTAGCCGCCGAATGCACCGCGGTCGGTGTTCGCGAAATTGATCCCGGTCGCCTGTCGAACGAAAGCGGTGTCGTCCTGCAGTCGCAATCCGTACGGCAGGTAGAATTCCCCGGCGGCCAGGAACCATTTCGTGTCCCTGCTATTGACTCGCAAGTAGGCCTCGCGGGTCTCGAAGTCGTTTGGAGAGAACTGCTCGTCGACGTAAACCGACAGGATGTTGGGAATCAACGTTGCTTCGAGATAGAAGGTGCCGCGATTGAAGTCCGTATCCGACGTACTGCCGCGGTTCGGCGTGTCCGTACTCACGAAACTGGCTCTCAGGTCGCCACCGATCGCCAGCCAATTCGTGATCTCGCCCGTCCATAACTTGCCGTCGCCGAGACGCTGTGCTGCCAGTTCTGATTGTGCGAATACGTTGCCGTATACCGTGCGCTTGCCGCCGCCAGCCGGATTGCTGTGGCAGCTTGAACATTGCATGCCCTTCTGCACGGCAAGATACGGTTCCCCCTGTGCGGGCTGCCATGCACTGGCGATAGTCAGGACGGCTGCCAGGAGCCACGCATATCTGTGGTCGTTCATTTAGCGATTCGCTCCATTGCTTATCCACTCGCGGAGGTCGTCTATCAGGGCCTGGTCGAGCGCACCGCCACCGAGCGGCATTCTTGAGCCGGACGCAGCCGTGCCTTCGACTTTCTGGACCAGGTAGCTGTTGTCAGGGTCACCGACCGCGACCCTGGACAAGGCCGGCTGCTGGACGCTCGCGACGCCGACGAGATTCGCGAAACTGGCATCGGCGCTGCTCAGGTTAAGGCCGGAGGGAAGGGCGCCGCCGGTTGGTCCGGTGTGACACCCGGAAACAGCGCAGCTCGGTGTAAATACGCTCGCCTGCAGTGCGTCCAGAGTCGCCGCGCTGACGGGTACGTCGAGCAGGAATGTCGCTTCGAAATCGCCACCCTGGACATTGTCACCGGTGGGAAAAGTCCCGAAGTACTCACCGTCAAGCGCGTTGGCGTCGAGATCCATGACGATGGATGGCCCCGAGCCGAGCAATCTTACGCGGTAGGTATCGTTCACCAGCGTAGCTCCGGCCAGGTCAAACGTCGCGGTCGTCGGGCCTGCCGAAATACCACTCGCGCCGATGGCTGTTTCGTTGCCGTCGTCAAACGTCCCGTCGCCACCGCTGCTCTCCAGGAGGAAAGTCATCGAGTTGACGGTCGAAACGTCGAGTTCGCGGTCGAACATCGCGACGATATTTGCCGGCGCGGTGCTCAGTGTGCTCCCGGGGTCGGGCGAGAGCGACGTGACTTTGATCGGGTTTGAAGACGGCAGCCGATCGTCAAACGCCCCGTCGCCGATCCACTGCCGAATGACGTCGATGGTTGCCTGTTCCAGCGCCGGAGCACCCAGTGGCATTTGCGCACCAACCGTTGCCGTCCCTTCCAGTTTCTGGATCAGGTAGCTGTTATCGGGATTGCCTGGTGCCACCCTCAGAATCGACGATGCCTCGGTACTGGCGACGCTGACGAGCATGGCATAGCTGTTTGCGCTGTCGAGCCTCAGGCCCTGCGGCGCCGCAGCGCCGAGATGGCAGCCGATCGTTGCACAGTTTGGCTCCAGGATGCTCGCCTGGATTTCGGAGAAGTTGGGTCCAATCGCTCCGGGCGGAACCCTCGCTGGCAGGCTGCTGCCATCGCCGCCGGTACAGCCG
This sequence comes from Gammaproteobacteria bacterium, assembly GCA_029881015.1. Taxonomy (GTDB): domain Bacteria; phylum Pseudomonadota; class Gammaproteobacteria; order Steroidobacterales; family Woeseiaceae; genus UBA1847. The sequence continues at coordinate 6,674 of JAOUNK010000157.1, forward strand.
CTGAACAGAGCACCGATCAGGGAGGCGATAACGGCAGCCCTGCAATTGTTGCCTCGCGATGAAATCAATTTTTCCCACCTCAAAGAATGCTGACTCAACCGTGTTGTATGTGGCCGGGGCACGGCAAAAGGTTCATCGGGCGGGAAAATGAACCTTTTTGACAAAAATACCCACCCACCACCCAAGGACAGGTTAAATTGGCACGACAGGGCGCAAGTCGAATGCGGATATGACCCCGATCAGACTAGGCAATACGGGTAACGAGGAGGGTGCTGCGGAAGCGGTGCTCCTGCGCCGTGTTGCGGCGGGCGACCGTGGCGCGTTTGAAGAGCTGTTCGAGAATTACTACTCGCGCCTGTTTGCATTCCTGTTTCGCCTGACACGCGCGCATGGTGCGGCCGAGGAACTCGCAAACGATGTCATGCTCACCTTGTGGAAAGACGCTGGCCGATTCCGCGGCGAGTCGAAGGTGTCGACCTGGATTTTTGGTATCGCCTATCGGCAGGCGCTGGCGTATCTGAAGAAACGCAGGCTCTCATTCGTGTCGATCAAGGATGGCGATGCCATGGTCGGCGAAACAGACGCACAATTTGAGCGCGAGGACTGGGTTCGGCAGGGCATCCAGGCGTTGCCGCCGAAACAGAAACTCACGGTGATGCTCGTGTATTTTCTGGGCCTGTCGTGCGAGGAGACGGCCAGCGCGAGCGGTGTCCCCGTAAATACGGTCAAAACACGCATGTTTCACGCGCGCAAGAACATGAAGGAATACCTGACCGCAAGTGGGACTCCTGAAGACTGGCAAAAGGACCTCTCGGATGACTGATTCAGCTCCAAACCGGTGTTGCGCCGAAAGTCGGCAGAACATTCCCTGGTACGTGAACGGGACCCTGTCGGTGAATGCAACCGCTGCCCTGCGTGAACACCTCGAACACTGTGGCGATTGCACAGCGGACCTCAAGCTGCATACGGAAATGCGCG